>CAYJQA010000486.1:0-4532 GCA_964372065.1 uncultured Litorilinea sp. | reverse complement strand
GGCTGGGGCTGCTGGACGCGGTGACTGAATTTGTGCCGTGGCCGGTGGGCTGGCTGCTGGCGCTGGTGGCCTGGTGGCCGGTGTTGATGAACGTGCTGCGCGCGGCATGGCGGCGGCAGGTCTTGGCGCACACGCTGATGAGCCTGGGCGTGATCGCGGCGTTGGCGGTGGGCGAATGGACCACCGCGGGCGTGGTCGTCTTCTTCATGCGCATCGGCGACTTCGTGGAGCATTTCACCGCCGAACGGGCGCGCGATGCGGTGCGGAATCTGGCGGCGCTGGCCCCGACCACGGCGCGCGTCCTACGCGGCGGCCAGGAGGTGGACACGCCGGTGAGTCAAGTCGCGGTGGGCGAGGTGGTGGTCGTGCGCCCCGGCGAGACGATCCCGGTCGACGGGACCGTAAGCGACGGGCAGGCCACGGTGGACCAGGCGACGATTACGGGCGAGTCCATGCCGGTGGAGCGGGGCGTGGGCGACGGCGTCTATGCGGCGACGTTGGTGCGGCTAGGGAGCCTGCGCGTGCGTGTGGAGCGCATCGGCGCCGAGACGACTTTTGGCCGCGTGATCCGTATGGTGGAGGAGGCGGAGGGGAACAAGGCTGACGTGCAGCGTCTGGCCGACCGCTTCTCAGGCTATTTCCTGCCGCTGGTAGCGGTGATCGCACTGGTGACGCTGATCGTGCGGCGCGACCCGTTGGCGACGGCGGCAGTGCTGGTGGTGGCCTGTTCGTGCGCGATTGCGCTGGCGACGCCGATGGCGGTGCTGGCGTCCATCGGTGCGGGGGCGAAGCGCGGGCTGCTGGTCAAGGGCGGCAAGGTGCTGGAACTGCTGGCTAAGGCCGACGTGCTGCTGATCGACAAGACGGGCACGCTGACCCTGGGGCAGCCGCAGATCACCGATGTGGTGGCGCTGAACGGGATGCTCGCGGACGATGTGTTGACGCTCGCCGCGGGCGCGGAACGCTATTCCGAGCATCCGCTGGCCGAGGCCGTGCGCCGCGAGTCGCGTGCGCGCGGGCTGGCGATGCCGGCGAGCATCGACTTTGCCGTGCTGCCGGGCCAAGGCGTGCGCGCCCAGGTGAACGGGCGGATGGTCACCGTGGGCAGCCGGCGGCTGGCCGGCGAGACGCACGCGGCCGCGACGGCGCTGGAGCAGGCGGGCAAGACGCTGCTCTATGTGGCGGTGGATGATGAGCCGGTGGGCGTGCTGGCCGCCCAGGACACGCTGCGCGACGAGACGCCGCGTGCGATTGCGGAACTGCGTGCGCTGGGCGTCACGCACATCGAGATGCTGACCGGCGACAATGCGCGCACCGCGGCCGCCCTGGCCGGGCAACTGGGCGTGAGCTATCGCGCCGATCTGCTGCCGGAAGACAAATTGGCCGTGGTGCGCGAGTATCAGGCGCAGGGCAAGATTGTGGTGATGGTGGGCGACGGGATCAACGACGCGCCCGCACTGGCGCAGGCCGATGTGGGCATCGCCATGGGCAAGGCGGGGACCGCCATCGCCGCGGAAGCGGCGCACGTGGTGCTGTTGCGCGATGACTGGTCGCTGGTTCCCGAAGCGCTGCGGATCGCCCGGCGCACCATGCGCGTGGTGCGCGGCAACATCCTCTATACCTTCATCTACAATGCGTTGGGGCTGAGCCTGGCGGCGCTGGGGCTGCTGCCGCCCATGTTGGCGGCGGTGGCGCAGTCCATCCCCGACCTGGTCATCTTGGGCAATTCTTCGCGGTTGCTGCGCCAGAAGTAGCCGCGCTTCCCCTCTGCTACGCCCACTGACTGCGACCCCTGACGGCAAGCTGATGGTCACGCGCCGAACGTGACCGTTAGCTTGCCGTGGGATATGCCAGCGTGTGATGATCGCGCTGGCGTGGTTGTGCACCCCGTCGTTCCGCCCCGGTGCATCTTCCAGAACGCGTTGCCTCTCTATACGGCGGCCGGGGCATTCGGGTATACTATTGGTTAGCGCCGCAAGCGCGGTGAGGCCGGGGTTGCCGGCAACAGAATCAAAGCCCACCACGAACTGGAAACGGTCCACTATGCCAAAAATTGCGTTTATTGGCGCGGGCAGTTGGGGGTTCACGCGCGGGTTGGTGCGCGATGTGTTGACATTCCCTCTGCTTGAGTCGTCTACCCTTACGCTGATGGACATTGACCCCGAACGCCTGGATTTTGCCACGCGTGCGGTGAAGAAGATTGTGGAGATGGGCAACTACCCGGCCAAGGTCGAAGCGACGGCAGACCGGGCGGAGGCCCTGCGGGGGGCCGATTTCGTGATCGTGACCATCCTGGCGGGCGGCCTGGATGTGTGGCGGCACGACATCGAAATCCCCAAGAAGTACGGCGTGGACATCAACATCGGGGACACGCGCGGGCCGTCGGGCATCTTCCGCGCGCTGCGGACGATCCCGGCGCTGCTGGACATTGCGCGCGATATGGAGCGTTACTGCCCTCGCGCACTGATGCTCAACTACACCAACCCCATGGTGATGTTGTGCCGGGCCATGCAGCGCGAGACCGGCATCCAACTGACGGGGCTGTGTCACAGCGTGCAGGGGACGGCGGAGATGTTGGCGCGCTGGATCGGTGCGCCGATGGAAGAAATCACCTATACCTGCGCCGGGATCAATCATATGGCGTGGTATCTGAAGTATGAGTGGAAGGGCGCGGACGCCTATCCGCTGATTCGCCAGGCCATCACCGAGCGGCCCGCAGTCTATAACGAGGAGATCGTGCGCAACGAGATGTTCCTCGCCATGGACCATTACGTGACCGAATCCAGCGGCCACAATTCGGAGTACAACTGGTGGTTCCGCAAGCGGCCGGACCTGATCGAGAAGTATTGCACGCACGGCACGGGCTGGAATCCCGGCGAATACGCCTATGTGGTGAAACGCTATGAGGAGCGCGCGGCCAATTGGCGGGATGAGGCGAAGGCGTGGTTTGCCAAGGAGACGCCCATCGACCTGGCCCGCGGGCACGAGTATGCGGCGTATATCATGAACGCGATCCTGGGCGGCGAGCCGTTCCAGTTCAACGGCAACGTGCGGAATACGGGGCTGGTGACCAACCTGCCGCCGGATGCGTGCGTGGAAGTGCCGGTGTGGGCGAGCCGCAAGGGGCTGGAGGCGGTGCCGGTGGGCGCGCTGCCACCGCAGTGTGCGGCGCTGACCAACCTGAGCGCGAGCATCGAAGAGATGGCGGTCGAAGGGTGTCTGACGGGCGACCCGCGGCTGATCTATCAGGCCATCTGCAACGACCCGCTGTCGGCGGCGGTGTTGTCGCTGGCGGAGATCAAGACGATGGTGAACGAGCTATTTGCGTTCAACCGGGATTACCTGCCCACGTTCAAGCATTTTGTGGCGTAGCCGGATCGTTGCGTGACGGCGGGGGAGCGATGGCATGGACAGGTCTGCACCTTAGCGGGTGTGGGCCTGTCTGCTGTTGGCGGACGAGTGGGATGCCTGTTTGGGGCAGGCCGAAAAGTCGAACTCACGTTAGGGGAGCTATACGATGCCGAAAGTAACCTTTATCGGTGCGGGCAGCACCGTCTTTGCGCAGAACTTGATGGGCGACATTCTCAGCTATCCGGAGCTGGCCGGCTCCACCATCAGCCTGCACGACATCGACGAGGAGCGGCTGCGGACGTCGGAGATTGTGGCGCACAAGGTCGCCGAGGCGGTGGGGGCCAAGCCGACCATCGAGGCCACGGTGGACCGTCGCGCCGCGCTGGATGGGGCGGACTATGCCATCTCCATGATCCAGGTGGGCGGGTATAAGCCGTCCACGGTGGTGGACTTCGAGATCCCCAAGAAATACGGGCTGCGCCAGACCATCGCGGACACGCTGGGCATCGGCGGGATCATGCGCGGGCTGCGCACGATTCCCGTGCTGCTGGACATGTGTCACGACATGGAGGAACTCTGCCCGGACGTGACCTTCTTGCAGTATGTGAACCCGATGGTGATGAACTGTTGGGCCATCAGCCGGGCGACGAAGATCAAGACGGTGGGGCTGTGTCACAGCGTGCAGGGTACCGCGCAGCAGTTGGCGCGCGACATCGGCGTCCCCATCGACGAGATCAATTTCGTCTGCGCGGGCATCAACCATATGGCGTTTTATCTGACCTTCGAGCGCCGCGCCAACGGCGAAGTGGAAGACCTCTACCCGGCGATCCGGTGGGTCATCGAGGAGGGCCGCGTCCCCGACGGCAACCGGACGCGCTACGAGCTATTCAAGCGGGTGGGCTATTTCGTCACCGAGTCCAGCGAGCACCTGTCCGAGTATGTGCCCTGGTTTATCAAGCGCGACCGGCCCGATCTGGTGGAGGAGTTCAACATCCCGCTGGACGAGTACATCCGCCGCTGCGAGGTGCAGATCGCCGGGTGGGAGCGGCTGCGCGACCAACTGGTGGACCCGGAGGCCAAGCTGCACGTGCGGCGCAGCAAGGAATACGGCTCCGGCATTATCCACAGCATGGAGACGGGGGAACTGCGCGTGATCAACGGCAACGTCCCCAACCACGGGC
>CAYJQA010000485.1:0-4541 GCA_964372065.1 uncultured Litorilinea sp. | reverse complement strand
GGTCATAGCGATAGAGCGGCCAATGGCCGGACTCGACTGCCAGCCGCTGCTGATCCATCCCCTTCGCCATGTTGATGCCGTGGGCGATACAGTGGCTGTAGGCGATGATGAGCGACGGACCCGGATACGATTCCGCCTCCATGAACGCCCGCACGGTCTGGGCGTCGCTGGCGCCCATTGCGATCTGCGCCACATACACGTTGCCGTAGCTGACCGCCATCATGCCCAGGTCTTTCTTCCCCGTGGGCTTCCCGCCTGCTGCGAATTTCGCCACCGCGCCCAGCGACGTCGCCTTGGACGACTGACCGCCGGTGTTGGAGTAGACCTCGGTATCCATCACCAGGACGTTGACGTTGCGGCCGCTGGCCAGCACATGGTCGAGACCACCGTAGCCGATGTCATAGGCCCAGCCGTCGCCGCCGACGATCCAGACTATCTTCTTGACCAGCTTGTCGGCCAAGCTCACCAGGTCGAGCGCGGCCGGATCGCTCTTGCCGGCCAGCTTGTGTTTCAGTTGCGCCACGCGCGCCCGCTGCGCCTCGATGCCGGCATCGTCCGCCTGGTCGGCGTTCAACAGGTCGGCAGCCAGTTCTTCGCCGATTTCCCCGCGCAGCCGGTCGACCAGTTCAGCCGCGTACTCACCCTGCTTGTCCAGGGTCATCCGCATACCCAAGCCAAACTCGGCGTTGTCCTCAAAGAGCGAGTTGCTCCAAGCCGGGCCGCGGCCGTTCTTGTCCTTGGCCCACGGCGTGGTCGGCAGATTACCGCCATAGATGCTGGAGCAGCCGGTCGCGTTGGCGATCAAGGTGTGATCGCCAAAGAGCTGGCTCAGCAGCTTCAGATACGGCGTCTCGCCACACCCGGCGCAGGCGCCGGAGAACTCAAAGAGTGGGGTCAACAACTGGACATTCTTGACGTTGCCAAAGCGCAGCCCGTCGGTCTTGGGGAAGTCGGGCAGCGACGTGAAGAAGTCCCAGTTCTTGCGCCCTTGTTCGCGCAGCGGCAGTTGCGGCTCCATGTTGATGGCCTTGCGCCCTACCGCCCGCTTGTCCTTGGCCGGGCAGACTTCGACGCACAGACTGCACCCGGTGCAGTCTTCTACCGCGACCTGCAACGTGTACTTCTGGTCGGGCAGCTCCCGCCAGCGGGCATCGGACACCAGGAAGCCTTCCGGCGCACCGGCCAGCTCGGCCTCCGTCACCACCTTACTGCGGATGACTGCATGGGGGCAGACCAACACGCACTTGCCACACTGGATGCAGATGTCCGGGTCCCACACGGGCACTTCCAGCGCGATGTTGCGCTTTTCCCATTGTGTCGTGGCGACGGGGAACGTCCCGTCCACCGGCATGGCGCTCACCGGCAGCAGGTCGCCCTCACCCGCCATCATCATGGCCGTCACGCTCTTGACGAAGGCGGGCGCAGCTTCCGGCACCACCGGCGGCAGGTCCGTCTGGCTCGTCACCGCCTCGGGGACCGTCACCAGGTGGAGATGCGCGACCGAGGCATCCACCGCGGCAAAGTTCTGGCGCACCACGACCTCGCCGCGCTTGCCATAGGTCTTGCGGATGGCCTGCTTAATCTGGTCGATCGCCTCTTCCCGCGGCAGCACGCCGCTGATGGCGAAGAAGCAGGTCTGCATGATCGTGTTAATGCGAATCCCCAGCCCCAGGTCACCCGCCACGGCATAGGCGTCGATCGTATAGACCTTGAGCTTCTTGGCGATGATCACCTCTTGCACCGACCGCGGCAGTTGGTCCCACACTTCCTCGGGCGCATAGGGGGCGTTGAGCAGCACCGTCGCGCCGGGCACGGCCGCGTCCAACATGCGGAAGGTCTGCCAGAAGCCGAACTGATGCACGGCGATGAAGTTGGCCCGGTTGATCAAATAGGTGCTCTTGATCGGCCGCGGCCCAAAGCGCAAGTGCGACACGGTGCGCGCGCCGGACTTCTTCGAGTCGTAGACGAAGTAGCCCTGGGCAAAGTTCGGCGTTTCTTCGCCGATGATCTTGATCGAGTTCTTGTTGGCGCTGACGGTGCCGTCCGAACCGAGACCCCAGAAGACCGCCCGGACCACGTCCGCCGGCTCAATGTCAAAATCGGGGTCATAGTCCAGGCTGGTGTGCGGCACATCGTCGTTGATACCGATGGTGAAGTGGTTCTTGGGGGCCGTCTTGGTCAGCTCGTCGTAGATGCCCTTGACCATCGCGGGCGTAAACTCCTTGGACGAAAGACCGTAGCGCCCACCCACGATGCGCGGGGCCACCGCAAACTGCGCGTTACCGGCGACCATCATCTCACTGACCGCGGTCACCACGTCTTGGTACAGCGGCTCGCCGGCGCCGCCGGGTTCCTTGGTGCGATCCAACACGGCGATCTTCTTCACCGTGGCCGGGAGCGCCGCGACCAGGTGCTCCGCCGAAAGCGGGCGGAACAGCCGCACCTTGAGCAGGCCCACCTTCTCGCCCTGTGCCTGCAGATACTCCACCGTCTCCTCAACCGTCTCACAGCCGGACCCCATCAGGATCAGAACCCGCTCGGCATCCGGCGCACCGACGTAGTCAAACAGGTGATACTGGCGACCGGTCAGCCCGGCGAAGCGGTCCATCGCCTTCTGCACAATGCCCGGCACGGCCAGGTAGTACGGATTGACCGTCTCACGCCCCTGGAAGTAGACGTCCGGATTCTGCGCCGTCCCCCGCATAAACGGTGTGTCCGGCGTCAAGCCACGCGCCCGGTGCGCCCGCACCAGGTCGTCGTCAATCATGGCGCGGATGTCTTCGTCCGCCAATTGCTCGATCTTGCTGACCTCATGCGAGGTGCGGAAGCCGTCGAAGCAGTGCAGGAACGGCACCCGCGATTCCAGCGTCGCCGCCTGCGCAATCATCGCCAAGTCTTGGACCTCTTGGACCGAGTTGGAGAAGAGCATCCCCCAGCCGGTTGCGCGCGCCGCCATCACGTCACCGTGATCGCCGAAGATCGACAGCCCTTGCGCGGCCAACGAGCGCGCCGCAATCTGAAAGACCGTGCTGGTCAACTCGCCCGCAATCTTGTAGAGATTCGGGATCATCAACAGCAGACCTTGACTGGCGGTGAACGTGGTCGTCAACGCGCCGCTCTGGAGAGCGCCGTGCACCGCACCCGCCGCGCCGCCTTCCGACTGCATTTCAATGACCTGGGGCACCGAACCCCAGATATTCTTTACACCGTGGGCGTTCCAATAATCGGCCAACTCGCCCATGGGCGACGACGGCGTAATCGGATAGATCGCGACTACCTCGGTCGTCTTGTAGGCGACGTACGCGGCAGCCTCGTTGCCGTCGATTGTCACTAGTTCACGCGCCATTGCTTGATGTCTCCTCGATCGTTGGCTTGCTCAACAACAGGACTCCGGCCGGTTACGTCCGGAGCGGTGTCGGTTATGCGCTTGGGCTAGACGGCACGCACATCGAGTACGTGGTCCCCCAGCGCCTCCAATGTCTCAACCAGTTGCTCTTGACTAACGTCGGTGACCTTGATCAGCAGCAGTGCGTTGCCGTCAGGGGCCACACCGAACGTTCCTAAACTCACGATATTGCCGCTCAAGTCGGCGATGGCGGTCGCCAATTTGGCGATGACGCCTTTCCCATTGGGCACGCGTAGCATCAGCCGTATCCCCGGCTGTCCCGTCCCCAACATCTCGACAAATGCCTTGAAGATGTCCGTCTCCGTAATCACGCCGACCACGTGGCGCGCAGCGTCGACAACCGGCATGCCGCCGATGCTGTGCTCGACCAGCGTGCGCGCGGCGATCTCGATCGGCATTTCCGGCCCCACCGTGACGACCTTGGTCGTCATCAATTGGCTGATCTTGAGCTTCGCCAACAGGTAGTTCATTTCCCAGACGCTGAGCGAAGACGCCGGCGACGGCGAGGCATGTAGCAGATCGCTCTCCGACACGATACCCACCAACACGCCGTCACGGTCCACCACCGGTAACCGGTGGAACTTGTGCTCCTTCATCAGTTGCAGCGCGTCCGGAAAGGGAGTCTCCGGGCTGATGGTGATGGCTGGTGTGCTCATGCGATCGCGAACAAACATGTTAGCTCCTTCCCTGCGACGGGTCGATCGGCGACGAACGGAACGTCGCGCCGGAGATCAACGCAAGTCGGTAGTCAACTCCACTCTAAGAAAAAATCTCTCCAGATGCTACCTGCATCTGGAGAGATTATCTGCTAGTCTTGGGAGTAGTGCCCACCCTGGTCAGTTGACCAGGAAGTCAACGTTACGGCTGTGCGGGCGGTTCGCCCGGCGGTTCGTCAGCCGGCGGTTCCTGCACGGGCGTGGCCGTGACCGTCGGCGTCGCTGTGAGCGTCGGCCCCTCCGGGACCTGTTGCTGGGACGGCGGCTCCGGCTCCGGCGTCGGTGTGTCCGCAGGCGGCTCCGGTGTGTCCGCCGGTGGCGTCGGCGTGTCGGCAGGCGGCTCCGGTGTGTCCGCAGGCGCTTCCGGCGTGTCGGCAGGCGGCTCCGGTGTGTCCGCAGGCGCTTCCGGCGTGTCGGCA
>CAYJQA010000484.1:0-4566 GCA_964372065.1 uncultured Litorilinea sp. | reverse complement strand
GGTCGCGGCCAAAACCTTCACCGGCAACCGCCCCACCAATTCGTTCCTGTTCCGCCGCTTGACGCCTGCCACACTGGGTAAGCTCATTGCCTTCTATGAGCACAAGATTTTCGTCCAGGGCGCGATCTGGGACATCAACTCCTTTGACCAGATGGGCGTCGAGTTGGGCAAGGTGCTGGCTAAGGCGATCTTGCCCGAACTGGCGGACACTGCGCCGGTCAGCAGCCATGACAGCTCCACCAATGGCCTGATCAACTACTACAAGGAGCTGCGCGCGTGAGCGCCTGGCCCGACACGGCCGCGCGCCTGGCGCAGCTTGCCGGTGAATTGCGCAGCCTGAGCAACAACGGTCTTCACTATACCGACGACCCCTACCAGATCGAGCGTTATCACAAGGTGCTGCGCATCGCCGCCGAACTCCTGAGCCTGGTCGCAACCCAGCCGGCCACGGCGATCGAGGCGGCCTTCTTTGCCGACTTGAACTATTGGGCGCCGCTGGCTGTGGTGGATACCGCCGTCTTTGACGACGCGGGCCGCCTGCTACTCATCCGCCGCGCCGACGACGGGCTGTGGGCGCTGCCGGGCGGCGCGTGCGATGTGGGCGAGTCGCCGGCCAGCGCCGGGGCGCGCGAGGTGTGGGAAGAAACGGGCTATACCGTTGCCGTCACCCACCTGCTCGGCATCTTTGACGGCAACCGCGTGCCGCGGCGCACCAGCCATCATCTGTATCATCTGCTCTTTGGTGCACACGTGACCAGCGGCGCGGCCACGCCCAGCCTTGAGACGCCCGAAGTCGTCTGGTTCACGCGGGACGATCTGCCGTGGGACCGGCTCTCGCCCGGCCACGCGCCGCGCATCCGCCACGCGCTGACCTGGCGCGCCGCCCCGCAGACGCCGCCGTACTTTGACTAGATCACCCTAGAAGGAACGCTGTATGACACAGATCGCTTTGCCCGCCGTGGGCGCGGCCCTACGGGTCCAGGAACTACCGGATTATGTCGACTGGCTCCTGGACGCCCAGCGCGACTTGGAAATTCAAGACCCCATTTGGGCGGACGTCCTGGACGGCGACTGGCGCGGGCTGGTCGCCCAGGCGCGGACTCTGCTGGACGGGCACACGGGCCGCCGCGGCGTCCACGGGCCGTTTCTCGGCATGTACCTCTTCGGCCAGGACCCCAAGATTCGCGCCGTGGTCACGGACCGGCTCCGTCAGGGCGTGGCTTTTGCCCATGAATTGGGCGGCACGCACATGGTCGTCCACAGCCCCTTCGAGAGCTTCGGCCATCCCATGTTTACGCACAGCCCGGCCTTTGGCTTGCAGCGCGACATCGACGGCATTCACCAGACGCTTGCGCCGGTTGTCAAGGACGCCGAGGCAGCCAACGTCACGTTGGTGATCGAGACGATCTTCGACCTCAACGTGCGCCCGCTGCTCACGCTCGTCGACTCCTTCGACAGCCGGCATGTGCGCCTGAGCGTCGACGTGGGCCATGCCTATATCACCCACCGGCGCGGCGGGCCGACGCCCGACCAGTGGGTGCGCGAGGGCGGGTCGCGGCTGGCCCATGTGCACCTACAAGATACCGATGGCCTGTGGGACCGTCACTGGGGGCCGGGACGGGGCAGCATCAACTTCTTCGCCATCTTTGAGGCGCTGGGCACGCTGGACCAGTCGCCGCGGCTGATCCTGGAGCTGCGCGACAAGCGCGACATCGCCCGTAGCGCCGCCTGGCTCAGCGCCCAGGGCTACACGCGCTAGCACATCCCTGCGCGCATCGAAAAGGCAATTGGGAGAGGCGGTGGACGCCAGGCCCGGCGTCCACCGCCTTTTTGCGTGCCCTCCACAGCTTCTTCACGGCCTGCGTATCCCATCTCCATCGCCTCTCCCCCGCCTCTCCACACCCATCCGCTATCCTATGGGCAACGGCGCACAATCAAGTGCACGAACTACAAACAAACAGGAGGCAGTAACATGAAACGGTTGATGGTGGCGATGGTGATGGCGTTGGTCTTGGTGGTCAGCCTGGCGTCGGTTGCGTTGGCGGCGGGACCTGGCCCGGCGGCGAATGGTGTACCGGGAGCCGGCCAGCAGGCGGGCGCAGGCAACGGCGCTTTCATCGACCTCGACGGCGACGGGCAGTGCGATGAGTATGCCACTCGCACCCCGGCGCAGGACGGGACCGGATCGCAGTGGGGCCAGGGCGGCGGCTTCCAGCGCAACCCCGCCCGGAACGTCCCGGTGCAGAACGGCACAGGCTCCCAGGTGCGCCAGGGTGGTCGCTGGAGCCGCTAGACGACACCCGTCTGGCACGGCAGGAACTGAACCAGAACATCCTTGCCCTATACTAATGGTCGAGATGGCTGCCCCCTGGCGGGGCGGTCATTTTGGCGTGCCAGGGCGGAGAGCCGTGAAGGAGGCAACATGACCGAGCAGACGCAACCGGGCCAACAGACGGACGGGCGGATGACCTATCCGTCCGGCGGCCTCCGTAAGCTGTTCTTCAACATGCCGGTGTATCTGTGGCGGATGGGGCTGGGCTGGGCGCTGCCGCGCACCTTTCTGCTGCTCACCCACCGCGGGCGCAAGAGCGGCGCGCCCCGGCATACCATGCTGGAGCATTACCGCTACGACGGCAACTATTATGTCACCAGCGGTTGGGGTTCCCGCGCCCAGTGGGTCCAAAACGTGCGGGCCAACCCGCAGGTGACGGTGCAGACCTGGCGCGACGGCGCGACCGGCGCGCAGGCCGTCCAGGTACAGGGCGACGCCGAGCTGACCGGTCTCTATCACCACCTCAAGCAGACCAGCGCGTTCTGGGACCCTTATCTCAAGTCGCTGGGCATCGAGAACACCCTGGCCGACTTCCTAGCCAAGCGGGACCGGGTGCTGATCGTGCGCCTCACGCCCACCGCCGAACCGGGGCCGCCGCCGCTGCGGGCCGATCTGGTATGGGTGTGGGCTGTCGTGGCGGTGCTGGCGCTGGGACAATGGTGGTCGCGGCGGTAACACCTAGCCGCGCACTTAACGGGCCGTCGGAGATTGCCGGTTCGCCGGGAGAATCCACATGCGGATACCGCGCTTGCTCAATCATGCGCGACCGGTAGGCTGTCCACCCCTCCTGTGGCTGGGCGTGTTCGTCGCGCTGGTGACGGCCTGCCACCCGATCGCGCGGCCGACGCCGACCCCGGCGGTGCAGTTCGTCCGCGCGCAGCCTACGGCGGCGGCGCTGGCCGCGACACAGACCGCGGCGCGGCTGTACGTGATCAACCAGACGGACACGCCCATCTGCTTTGTCTACATTTCGCCCGTCACCGCCGACGAGTGGGGCGAGGACTGGCTCGCCGCGGAAGAACTGATCGCCCCCGGCGAGCGGCGGACCTTCCGGCCCCGGCCGGGCCGCTATGACCTGTCGGCGCGGGACTGCGACGCCGAGCCGCTGGCGGAGCAGTACGATGTCTCGATCCGCGCCGTCTATCGCTGGGTGGTAACTGGCGGTGACGGCGACACGGACGCGACCGCCACCCCCACGTCCGCGGCGACGCCTACCCCGCGGCGCGCCCGGCGTCCGACCGCTACCCCGGTGCGCCCCACGGTGACCGCGACGCCCGCGCCGCTGCCGACCCGGCCTGCGCTCGATGCCTTTCTGTGCTGCGGCACGACGCCCGGCGAAACCGGCACGCTCTGGAGCGTGCGTTATCCGGCCGCGTGGAGGGTGATACGCGTCCCCGACAACCCCCAGGCGTTCTATGGCGCGCTCTTTTCAGACCCGGCCGGCCGCGTCGTCATCACCTTCATCCCCGGCGCTAACACAGAACCGGGGCATTGGCTGGATACCGGCGACGTGGATGTGTGGTTGGACCGCTTCACCCAACAGCGCCGCCGCGAATCACCGGGCTTCGCCGAGTTCCTACGCGACCCCGTGCCGGGCGTCCCCGGCGGGCGGCTCTGGGCCGGGACCTGGGGCGCAGGCAGCGACCGCGGTTGGGAGGGCTATTTGGTGGTGGTCAACCCGCTGCTGGTCGTCGCGCCGGGGATGCCGCAAGGCTATCTGACCCTGTACGGGCTGCGCGCCGCGTCGCCGGATTGGAACAACGCCTATGCGCTTTATGAGCAGATGTTCGATTCCCTGCTGGTAAAGCGGACGGGCGGCTCCTGGAGCGGCGTCCCCATGCGCGAGCCGAGCCAACAGCCGTTCATGGTGCGCTGGTGTCCGACCACCTGCGATTGGATGGCCGTGGAGGCGAGCAGCCCCGACTGGATCGGCGACTGCGGCGAACCGACCGCCCTCTGGGAGACCGTCTGCCGCGTGCCTGTCGAACCCTAAATTCCCTCATCCTCACCTGTCCCAACCCCGTCGCGCCTTTCATCCTCCCTGCGCCCCGCGCCCCGCAAAAATTCAAAAATATGTGCTTGACATTTTGAAGTTATAGGTATATTCTCCGTAGGGAACATTTGTTCTGTTTGGCTTTCAAGCGCCAGCATCAAGAAATATCCCCAAGTTAAGCCTATCTCCTGTTCATTCGCTGAAAATGTTTTGACTATTCTCAATTATCCGCCAGCCGAGT
>CAYJQA010000483.1:0-4581 GCA_964372065.1 uncultured Litorilinea sp. | reverse complement strand
ACAATATAATTCCGCCGGGGGGGGGCCCCCCCCCCCCGCCCCCCCGCCGTGGGTAAGTTCTGAACTTGGTCCACCCTAGACCCCACCGTAGGCCATGAACCCGCCATCCACCGGCACGACGATCCCGGTGATGAAGCGCGCGCCCTCGCTGCACAACCAGATCGCCGCGCCGATCAGCTCTTCCGGCTCGCCAAAGCGCCCCATGGGCGTGTGGTCGATGATGGACTGCCCACGGGGAGTCGGTACGCCGTTCTCGTCGATTAGCAGGGCGCGGTTCTGCTCGCCCAGGAAGAAGCCCGGTGCGATGGCGTTGACGCGCAGTTGCGGCCCATATTTGAGCGCAAACTCCACCGCCAGCCAGCGGGTGTAGTTGTCGATGGCGGCCTTGGCCGCCGCGTAGCCAATGACGCGCGTGAGCGTGCGCTGGCTGGACATGGACGAAATGTTGACGATGGAACCTTGCTTGTTTTCCGCCATCACCTCGCCAAAGGTCTGCGACGGCAGAATAGTCCCCGTCAGATTCAGCGCCATCACCTGATCCAAGGCCGAGCGGGTGAGCTTGAAGAAAGTGCGGTCGCCCACCACCGTCGCATCCGGGACGTTGCCGCCCGCCGCGTTGATCAGGATGTCCACCGTGCCCCACTTGCGCAGCAGCGCCTCGCGCGCCTGGTCCAACTTCCCTTTGTCCAGGACGTCGGCAGGCAGCGGCATGGCCTCGCCCCCCTCGGCCTGGATCGCGGCGGCGACTTCCGCCGCCTTGTCCACGCGGCGGCCCAAGACGGCCACGCGCGCACCCGCCGCGGCCAGTCCGTGCGCCATCGCGCCGCCCAGGACGCCTGTCCCGCCGGTCACGACCGCGACTTTACCCTGGAGCGAAAACAGCGTACCGGGAGCGTAGGGACTGCTCATGGGCTAGAACTCCAACATGGCTTTGACCACCCCGCGCTCCGGTTCGAGCCAGGTGGGGAAGTCGGCGACAAAGGTAGAGGGCGCGGCGTGGTGCGTGATCCACGGCGCAACGTCAAAACGACGCGACTCCAGCGCCGCGAGCACCGTCCGGAAATCCTCGGCGCGGGCATTGCGCGACGCAAACAGCGTCATCTCGTGGCGGTGGAACTCCGGGTCGTTGAAGGTCAGGTCGGCCTGCACCAGACCGACAAAGACCAATTTGCCGCTGTTGGCGACCAGGCGAAACGCCTGGTTCATGGACGCCGGGTTGCCCGTAGCGTCAAAGACGAGCGACGGCAGTTGCCCGCCCAGCGCCGCGCGCACCTGGTCGGCGGCGTCACCCTGGCCGTCGAGCAGATGGGCGACGCTCAGATGGTCCTGCACGAACGCGCGGCGTTTGGCGCTGATCTCCAGCATCGTCACATCCGCGCCGGCCAGCAGCGCAAACTGCGCGGTCGCCAGGCCAATTGGCCCCGCGCCGATCACCAAGACTTGTTCGCCCGCTTCGGGCGCGCCGCGGCTGACCGCGTGCGCGCCGATGCACAGCATCTCCACCGTCGCCAACTGGTCAAGCGGTAGCGTGGTGGACTTGTGCAGCTTGTGCGCGGGCACGCTGATCCATTCGCGCATGCCGCCGTCTACGTGGACACCCAACACGCGCATAGACTCGCAGCAATTGGTCCGGCCCCGGCGGCAGGCAAGGCATTGACCGCAGTTCAGGTACGGCTCGACGGCGCAGTAGTCGCCCTCGGCCAAGCCGGTCGCGTCCGTCCCCGGCCCCAGGCTGACGATCTCCACTCCCAATTCATGCCCCAACACGCGCGGGTAGGAAAAGAACGGCCGGCGACCGCGATATGCGTGCAGGTCTGTGCCGCAGATACCCACCCGACTCACCCGTACCAGCGCCTCCCCGTAACCTGGCGCAAGCGGCTCTGGCGTCTCCGTAACGCGTAGACTGCCCGGCTGGTCCAGCACAATCGTCAACATTTATGCAGGCGCTCCTATCGCCACTGGTGTTAGGCCGTGCTCACTCCCGGCCCAGACCTGGTCGCCCACCGCCAGCAACACCAGTGCAGGCGTGTCGCCAACCGGCGTCCAGGTTAACCCATCGCGCGAATGCCACAGTCGTTCCGCGTCGCTCAGCAGCCAGCCATCCGGCGCGGCCGCGAGCGCGTTGATCTGCGCCGGCGTCCCCGCGACCGGCGCAAAGCTCAGCCCGCCGTCGGTGGAGCGCAGCAGGCCGTCCGCTTCCGTACCCGCCAGGACGATCCCCGATGTATGGTAATCCTTGCCCACGGCCAGGGTCTGATAGACCAGTTCGGGGCAGTCCGAGCGCTTCCAGCCGCGCCCCCCATTGGGCGAGTGATAGACGCCTTCTTCGGTGGCGGCAAAGACCATCTGCCACTGCGGCCAGGCCGTGGCTGGCGCAGGCGGGGCCCAGGCCAGCGCCAGCACATTGAAGCTGCGCAGCCCGAAGTTGCGGCTGTACCAGTGGCTGCCCCGGTTGATGGTGCGCAGGATGCCGCCGCCGTCCGTGCCCGCCAGCAGCACGCCCGAATGCTCCACCAGCGGGTCGGCGGCGATCGTCAGCACCGCCGCATCCACCGAATCCGTCCACCCCCCCTGCCAGGTATCGGTTTGAGCGAGCTTGAAAGCCACGCCGTGGGGCAGACCGCCGACAAAGATGCGGTCATGGATGGCGCAGCAGCAATAGAGGTTTGCCTGGGGCTGTGTGACCGGCTGCAGATCGCCGCCGGTCAGTGTATACAGCCCTTCCGGACCGGCGGCCCACAGGCTCCCGTTGGCTTGAGACAAAGACAGTATGATGCTCATATCGGCCCTATGGGTTCGTTGCTTGCTTAGGATTCTTGTGATAGACAATCGTGTCGGTGGTCAGCGCCATCATGGCCGCGCTGGCCGCGGTCTGCAGGACGGTCGCCAACACGCCCGCTACATCCAGCACTCCGGCTGCGTGCGCGTCCACAACCTGCTGTGTGAGCACGTCGTAGGTGGCCGTAGGCCCGGCGCTCCGGATGCGGTCCATGATCACACTGGCCGACGGCACATGCGCGTTCTCCAGGATTTGGCGCAGCGGCGCGGCCAAACAGCGCTGGACCAACTGCACGCCAAAGCGCACCTCTTCGCTCGCCTCGATGTCGTCCAATGCCGCCGCGCAGTGGAAGAGCGCCGCGCCGCCGCCGGGCACCACGCCCGTATGCTGCGCCGTCGAGAGCACCCGCAGCGCCCGTTCGGCGTTCTGCGCCCGGACCTCACGGTCCAGTTTGCTTTCCGCGCCGATCTTAACCAGGCCCATGCCGCCGTTGAGCATCGCCAACCGCTGCACGACCAGGGGGCGGCCCTCCTCGTCCAACGTCATGTTCGCCAGTTGCGCCTGCAAATCGGCGCTGCGTTGGCGCGCCGCGGGCGTCAATTCTCCGTCCGGCAGCAACAACATGTGCTCCAGCGTGACCTCGGCGCGCTGCACCCGGCCCAAATCATTGCCCCGGGCCTGCTTCGGCGCACGCGTCCAGGCGCGGCCCAACACCTCGGCTCCCGTAATCAGCGCCAGGTCGTCAAAGACCGCGCGGCGGGCATCGCCGACATCCTTGGGCTTGGCCGCGATAATGACCGGCTTCTTGCTCTCCGCCTTACCGTTCTTTTTGGAGTCCAGGTTGACATCACCCTGGCGTGCGTTCCTGACCAGCACGCCGATCACGGCGTCGCTAAAGTTGCCCGCCACAATGGTCAACGACTTGGCGTCGGTTTCGGAGGCGGCCTGCAGCAGCCCAAGCACGTCATCCGGCTCTTTCAGGTTGCCGTCGACCAGGGCCAACGCGCCGCTCGTCGCCACCGCGGTCTTATGTTCGGGATCGGTATACAAATACATACTGGCAATCTGCGCCCGCAGATTGGCCCCGGCATAATAGAACTGCTGCAAATAGGGCGCGACATACTTTTCCACCGTGACGTGCGCGTCTGCGCCCAGGAGATAGCTCATCTCGCCGAGCACCGCGGCCAGCGGCGAGTCACGGACCACGGTCAGCGCCACGTTCGCCAGGTCGTTGGGATGACGGATTGGCCGGGCCTGGGCGCGCAGCGCCTTGACCACAGCCGCCACGCCCAAGTCGACGCCTTTGGCCAAGCGCATGGGATTGGCCCCGCCGGCAATCAGCCGCGCCGCCTCAATATAGAGGGCGCGCGTCAGCACCGCGGCGGTCGCGCCGCCGTCGCCGGCGCGCTGCACCACGCGCCACACCATGCTGCGCATAAGCATGGCCCCGACATCGGCGCGTGCATCGCCCAGGTTGAGAATGCGGCGCATGGTGGTCGCCGAGTCATCCAGCAACTCGGGCTTGCCCTGAAAATCGCGTTGATTTGCCACCACACCACCAATGGGGCCTAACGTCGGCGCCAACAGATTGGCCATTGCGTCGATGCCCAAAGTGAAGTGCTGGGTTGTTCTGGGTTGCTCAACTACTCGTGGCTTCGGCATAAGGTCCCTTACTTCAAGATCACGTTTGCTAAGATCGCGTCAGTCGTGCGCGCGTTTACCGTCCGGTGTGGAAGAGATCGTCTACGTAAGTGGCTATATGACCGTTCAATCAGTCTGTCATGCTGAGCGCAGCGAAGCAT
>CAYJQA010000482.1:0-4597 GCA_964372065.1 uncultured Litorilinea sp. | reverse complement strand
GCGCGGGCGCTCTTGACCAGCGATTCGGTCACGGTCCCATGCATGATCTGCACCTGCACGGGGATCTCGGCGCGCTGGCAGGCCCATTGCAGCGGGGCCAACCGCCGCCGCGCCGCGGCCATGCGCTCGCCGAGCGCGGCCAGCATGGCGCCGGTGCGGTCCGTCACCGGCTCGGCGGCCAGCGCGCCCCACGTGAGCAGTTCGCTGGGCGTCACCACCCAGAGCAGCACGATCAGGCCGGGCTGCGGCCCGGTCGCCTGGATGTGGGTGATCACCTGGGCGCGGGCCGTGTCCGGGTCGAGCAAGATCAGCACCCGCGGGCCGGTAGTGCTGGGTGTGGGCAGCGGGGCCGGTGTTGGGATGGCGGCAAGCGCCGGGGTGTAGGAGGCGAGCATGGCAACCCTCGTAACTCTAGCGTAACGACATACGGCGGTGTCTTGACGATAGCCGCGGCCTGTTAAGGCGGCATTAACCGGTTGGCCCAAAGTCGTTAATTGTTCGTTAAGCGTTGGCGGGTCTACTATCCGCAAGACCCACCGCGATCCACTGGAAAGGAACTGCGTCGTATGCTGCCGATCGTCGTACCGCCCGCCTTCCGCATCATCGCCCATCGGGGCGCGTCGGCCTATGCGCCGGAAAACACGCGGGCGGCGTTTGACCTGGCCGCGCAGATGGGTATTACCGAGGTCGAACTGGACGCGCAGTTGACCACCGACGGAGCGATCGCGCTCTGCCATGACGATACGCTGGCGCGCTATCGCCACGGCGACCGCGGCGTGGAGGCCCTCGCCTGGGCGGAGTTGTCCGGGCTGGATATGGGGTCGTGGTTCTCGCCCTTTCTCTTTAGCGGCGAGCGGATGCTGACGCTGGACCAACTCTTTGCCGAGTATGGCGACCGTTTTGTCTATCACGTCGAGATCAAGGGGAAGGCCCCGGCGCTGCCCGGCGCGGTGCTTGACGCCATCCGGCGGCACAGGCTGGCCGACCGCGTGATCGTCACGTCGTTTAGCTATGCGGCGCTACTCGCCATGCGCGGCCTGGACGCGAACTTGCGGTTGGGCTGGCTGACCCATACGCTCGACGCCGGCGCGCTGGACAAGGCCCGCGCCGCGCACCTCTACCAGCTTTGCCCCGTGGCGGCCACAGTCACCGCGGCGCAGGTCGGCGCGGCGCGGGCAGTCGTGCCGGAGGTGCGCGCCTGGGGCATCCAGGGCGAGAAAGTCGCCACGCAGGCCGCGGAAGTCGTCGCGCTGATCCAGCGTGTGCTGGAGGCGGGCTGCGACGGCATGACCACCAACTGGCCCGACTGGGTGCAGCACGCAAACGGTGCGGCGTGACCCCGGGCCGCTTGTCACGGAGAGGACTACACGGATGACCACGCTCTCTGCCAGTCTGTTGGCGCAGGCGACGCCGCTGCTGGCGCTGGACGGCCACGTCGAACCGGAGCCGCGTGTGCATTACATTGAGCACGCCTTCCGGGTCGAGCCGGGCGCGGCCGCGGTGCAGGCCCGGCTGACCTTCTATAAGCCCGAGAAGATCTCGAACCACCTGTTTCTGGCGCTCTTTGACCCGCACACTTTCCGCGGGGTACGCATGAAGCCGGGCGTCAAGGGTGAGGTGGAACTGCCGCTGTGGGTGACGCCGGACGACGCCGGCGAAGGCGGCATCCCCGGCGCGCTGCCCGCGGGCGAATGGCGCGCCCTGGTGGATGTGGGGCATCTGGTCACGGGGCAGGATTACCGGCTGGAGGTGCACGCCGTCTATGGCGACGCGCCCGCGCCGGTCGCGCTGACCTATCCGGCGGGGCATGTGGTCAAGGCCGCGGCCGGCTGGTATAAGGGCGAGCTACACGCCCACTCGACCGAGAGCGACGGCAAATTTCCGGTGGAAACGGTCGTGGCCGCGGCGCAGGCCGTGGGGTTGGATTTTCTCTCGCTCACCGACCACTTTACGACCAGCCAGTGGCGCAAGCTGGCCCCGCTGGTCAACGGCCAGACCGCGCTGATCCGTGCGTGCGAGATCACCAGTCATCACGGCCACGCCAATCTCCACGGCCTGACGGAGTGGATGGACGTCTATGTGGACCGGCCCGGCTGGAGCATGAACGACGCCGCGGACGCGGCCCACGCGCAGGGCGCGCTCTTTTGCATCAACCACGCCTATAGCGGCGGGCTGGGCTGGCGCGCCTATGACTTCGACTGGGCCAAGGCCGATCTATTCGAGGTCTATCACAACCTGGAAGGCTCGAACAACAACCATCAGATGCCGCTGTGGGACCGGCTGCTGGCCGCGGGCCACCGCATCGTCGGCGTGGGCGGCATCGACAGCCACGACCCGTTCACCGGGCTGCACGCGCTGGGCCAACTGGTGACTTGGGTCTATGCGGATGAACTGAGCGAGGCGGGCATCCTGGCCGGGCTGCGCCGCGGGCAGGTCTATGTGAGCCGCGGGCCGCAACTTCGTTTCGACGCGACCAACGCGGCGGGCGACACCGCGACCATGTGGGAGAACCTGCCCAGCCACGGCAGCCCGCTTACCTTCACGGCGCAAGCGTGGGTGGACCGGCCTATGCGGCTGATCGTCTTGCGCGACGGCCTGCCCTTCGAGACCTGGGAACTGCCCGCGGGCGACGGCTGGCAGACGGTGACGTTCCGCGATACGCCCACGCGCAGGGCGTACTACCGGGTGGAGTTGCATACTTATCCCAACGCCGAGGGCTACCAGTATATCGAGTGGCGCGACTTTACCACCTTTCAAGCCGCCGGCAACCCCATTTGGGCCAACGCCTAGGGAACGGCGCGGGGGACGCGTTCCCGACCTGCGTTGGCGACGGTTTCGCCCACACCATACCGCGATGGCCGGCTAGCCGCCGGCCATCGCTCCCACGATCATGAACGGTTCTTCCCCTGTGGCAACCCGCTCGGGCAGCGGGGCATCCGGCGATTCGTGCGAGAAATCAAGACCGAAGGCGAAGAAGCGCACAAATTAACGGCCTTTCTGGTTGGCGTGGTCGCGGATCGTTCCGCGCAGCGCCGGATAGCTCGCCTCCAGCGCATCCAGAATCGCGCGCTGCGTAATCGGCCCTTCCACCTGCACGACCACTTCGCGCGAGACGCCCACCAGCCGCCGGAGATGCACGGGGAGTACCACCCGGATCATGACAGCACCTGGGCCTCGACCGACAGCACGGACGGCAGATCGTGGACGATGGTCTGCCAGCTATCGCCGGCATCGGCTGACGCGTAGACCTGACCGCCGGTGGTACCAAAATAGATGCCGCACGCAGCGTAGGTGTCCACGCTGAGCGCGCTGCGCAAGATATTGACGTAGCAGTTGCTTTGCGGCAGGCCGTTGGTGAGCGCCTCCCACTCATTTCCGCCTGTCCGGCTGCGGTAGACACGCAGCTTCCCATCGGGCGGATAGTGCTCCGAGTCGCTCTTGATCGGGACGACATAGACCGTGTCCGGCTCGTGGGCATGCACGGCGATGGGGAAGCCAAAGTCGGTGGGCAAGTTACCGCTGACCTCATGCCACATCTCGCCGGCGTTGTCGCTGCGCATGACATCCCAATGCTTCTGCATGAATAGCACGTCCGGCCGTGCGCGGTGCATCGCGATACTGTGCACGCAGTGGCCGACCTCCGCCGTGGTGTCGGGGAGTTCAAACGGTGAGACCAGGCCGCGGTTGATGGGTTGCCATGTCTTGCCGCCATCGTCGGTGCGGAATGCGCCGGCTGCCGAGATCGCAATATAGATCCGGTTGGGATCGTTCGGGTCCTGCACGATGGTGTGAAGACACATGCCGCCCGCGCCCGGCTGCCAGAGATGCCCCTTGGCCTCGCGCAGCCCGGCTAGCTCCTGCCACGACTTGCCGCCATCCTGCGACCGGAACATGGCGGCGTCCTCGACCCCGGCATAGACCGTGTCCGCCTCGGTCAGCGACGGATCGAGCAGCCAGACGCGCTTGAACTCCCACGGGTGCTGGGTGCCGTCGAAAAACTGATGCGTGCCGGGGACGCCATCATAGGCGAACTCGTTGCCGACCGGCTCCCACGTCTTGCCCCCATCGTCCGAGCGTTGAATCAACTGGCCGAACCAACCGCTCGACTGCGACGCATAGATCCGATTCGGGTCGAGGGGTGAGCCTTTGAGGTGGTAAATCTCCCAACCGGCGAAGTGGGGTCCACTGACGTCCCACTTTGCGCGCTTCTCATCCGAAGTCAGAATAAACGCGCCCTTGCGCGTGCCGACCAGTACGCGTATCTCACTCATGCGTTCCTCCTTTTGGTGACCATCGAGCACAGGGGAAACGAGTGTCTCCCCGTCCGCTGTGCACCGGTATGCTGCGTCGGTGGCGACGACGCAGGCGCACAGTCCACGGCAACAACGTCCCGATTGTAGAACATTTGTTTTAGTCTGTCAATGGTTTGTTTTTGCGGGGTGCAAGCAAGAGTTGTCAGACAAATAAGGAGGAGGAATAAGAGCGAGCAGGAAGGTGGACGCAAGGGCACAACGCCAAGATTACTCTGACTAGCCCCGGCACATTGGGGCAGATTGAAGCGCTAAAGACTTCGAGCACCTCAGCCGAGTTTCAAGCC
>CAYJQA010000481.1:0-4621 GCA_964372065.1 uncultured Litorilinea sp. | reverse complement strand
ACCTTCACCCTGATCGTCTTCCTCAGCGGCAAGCCGGCCAAGCTCCAACTCGACACACCGGTGGAAGGCAGCCTGCCCGCCGGCGCGACCGAGACTATCTTCGAGCTGGAACTGACCGCCAACTACACCGATCTGTCGTTGTTGGCCGAGGGCGACGAGTTCCTCGACGTGATGTTGGTGGACCGCTACTACAACAGCAACGTCAGCTACGATACCTATGGCTCCGATGAACTGCTGATCGACAGCCTCTTTGCCGGGGTCTACTACGTCTTTGTCCGGACCGACGAAGCCTTCGAGGGGGACGTCGCCTTCACCCTCACCGCCACCGGCGACGCCGGGCGGCCCGTGGAGCAGTTGTTCAACGGCGAGCCTTACGCCGACGAGTTCACCGCCGACGACGAATCCATCACCTATGCCTTTGACGTGACCACCGCCGGCGCGTTGGTGACCTTTGCCATGGAGGGCGACGACGAGACCGACTTCGACATGAACGCCGGTCTGCGCCCCGGCGACTATACCTACTCATCCTACAGCTACGGTAGCAATGAGTCGCTGACCTTTATGGCCCCGGTGACCGGGACCTACTATCTCACCATTATCGGCAACGGCAATGAGGGGGCCTTCACCCTCACCGCGACCGAGGGCGATCTCGCGCCGGAACTGGTGAGCGGCGAACTGACCTACGGCGAATACGCTGGCGGCGACCGCGTCGTCTACCGCCTGGTGGCCGATGCGCCCGGCTCCATGTTGTCGGTCGCGCTGGTTGGCCCCGACGATGTGGACCTGGACTTGGCCGTCGCGGCCTATGACGCCGAGGGCAACTCCACGCTCTCGCTGGGCGGCTACAGCAGCGGCTCGGTGGAGATCGTCAGCTACGTTCTGCCTGCCGCCGGTCTGTACGAGGTCGCCATCAACGCCTCCTATGCCGATGCGCCGGGCAGCTTCTTCGTGCGCGCCCAGATCGACGACCCGCGCCTCTTCGGCGGGCAGTGGGCCGTGGACGCCACCGCCAGCAGCCAATTCGGCGACCCCCAAAGTGGCCCGCTCCAGGCCACCGGCCCCAGCGATACTGCCTACGCCGGCGACGCCGTCACGGCGTGGGCTTCCCTGGATCCGGACGCCGGCGACGAAACCCTGGAACTGACCTACGCCTACCCGGTGTTCCCCACCGGCGTCGCCATCGTCGAGAGCTATAACCCCGGCGCGGTGGTCATGGTCGAAGCGTTGAACATCGACAGCGGCGAATGGGTCGTGCTCTATGAGGGCGAAGCCGCCCCCACCGAAGAACCCTATCGCGTCTTCCGCCCCGAACTCACCCCTGCCGACTTCAAGACGGACAGCCTCCGGCTGACCCTCGATTCGGCGGCGGTGGCCGGGTGGAACGAGATCGACGCCGTGCAGTTGTTCGGGCGTCCGTAACGTTTGCCGGTCCACGCCCCGCGCGGCCTGGACTGACGACGATTTAACTGAACGGCGGCGGGGTCGGTTGACCCCGCCGCCGTGCTTTGCGTGGGAGTTGCGTTTCGGGCCGTTGTCGGTACAATAAGCCTGCCGGCGCGAGTCGCCGGTTAACACGGAGTCATCATCGCCCTATGCCGTCCCATTCGCCCGCGGCGCACACGTCGTCCGCCGCCCACCCAGTAGCCGAGCCACCTATGGCGCAGCCGGTCCTGGCTTTTATCGACTGCCATATCCACAGCGGCATGGACGAACTCGCCCGCGAGTCGCTCATGGCCAACATCGGGCGCTATCGTTCGCCGGGCGTGGCGCCGCTCTGGGTCAACTGGCTGCGCGAGCGCGCCGACCTCCGCTTTGTCTGTATGGTGCGCGACCTGGGCGAGTTCAACGACTTTATGCTCGACGTCGTGCGCAGCGTCAGCGGCGTGGTCGGCACCCGCACCACCCTCAGCTTTGGCGGCCGCGCCGACATCGACGCGCTCCTGGAACTGGAGATGGAGGTCAGTCCCACCAGCCAGACGGTCGCGGCGAGTTTGTGGATCGACGTCCAACCGGGGCTGGACCGCACCTGCTTCCAGGGCTTATTGGACCTGCCGCCCCATCCCGACGTACGCCAGGTTTGGCTGCTCAACTGCTATCACAGCGCCGATTCCGACCTCTTTATGCTCCTCTTGGGCAAAAACGTCGCCGCGCTCACCGGCTATGTCATGAGCTGGGTACGGACGACACCCGGCGTCGTGGATACCGAACTCAGCACCGTGTTGGATTGGCGCTGGCTGGCCGGGCCGGAAGATATTGTCGAGTTGTGCGAGTTATTCTTCACCAGCAACAGCAAGAAACGGGCGCGCCTGGCCGCCCACCCGCCGGCGCTGCCCGACCCGTTACCGCAGCCGTCAGAGGTCAAGGCAAACGACTGAGCGCCGCGGCCACAAAGCGATGGCTGAGGCTGCGATAGCGTCCCCAATCGGCCCACGCCGGCGCCTGTTTTCCCACTTGCTCCAGATAATCCGCCACTACCGTCAGTTCAGCGGCCGCGCACCAGCGCCAGCCGTCGATCTGTTCGTCGGCGTCGCGCGGGGCAAGCGTCGCGGCGGGCGGCATCGCCACCAGGAAGTGGTATGTGGCAAACAAAAACGCGCGTCCGGCGCTGCGATGAGCCATGTCATACGACACGATGCCCAGGCAACGCTCGACGCGGACCTGGTGGCTGTCATCGCCCACGCTCAGCCCCGTCTCCTCCTCAATTTCCCGGCACAACGTCGCCGTCACCGTCTCGCCCACGTGGACCCCACCGGTGGGCAGCCGGTAGGCGCCCTGCGGATAGAACGTTTTGATATGGAGCAAGACGCCCTCCGCCGGGCTGCCCCGGTGCATGACATAACAGATCTCGGCGCGGCGACCGTTGCTCGCCAACAACTGGTTGTTGCCGGTAAGAAACGGAGCATCCACCGTCAGCAAGTGATGGCGACCGGGCAACGGCCCCCATCGGCTGCGCAGTGACTCCAATTCGGTAGCGTCAATCGCGGTTTCTAGGGTCGGGGGTTGCATGGGTTGTCCAATCCTGTCTTGTCGGTAGGTTACGCGTTATGGTAGTCGCCATTGGGCGACGTTGTGATCAAAGCGCCAGGGGCCAGGCGCAATCTCCTGCCAGCGGGTGGCATAGGCCCACGCCTGCACATCGCCGGCCAGCAGGATGGTGGGTAGCTCCGCATGGATGCGGGCCTGCACCTGGCGGTAGGCGTCTGCGCGCCGATTGAGGTCGCACGCGGGGTCCTGGAGCGCGGCGTCCAGTAGACTATCGACCTCGGCGTCTTGAAAGCTCGTAAAATTAAACCCCACACCCGGCAGATCGTCGCGGCTGTGCCAGAAAGGCGAATTGCCGGGGTCGGCTCCCAGATTCTCCCAGCCGATCACCACCAAGTCATACCGCTGTCCCAGCAGCGTCGCGGTCAGTTCTCCAAAGTCCACCGGGTGAACCACGATCTCAAAGCCCACCGGACGCAGTTGGGCCGCCACAAACTCGCTCAACCGCACCCGCAGCGGATTGTCGGCGTTCGTCTGGATCGTCAGTCGCAAGGGGGCGCCATCACGGGTGCGCACGCCGTCACCGTCGGCGTCCGTCCAGCCGGCTTCTTCCAGCAGGCGCACCGCCTGGGCCGGGTCATAGGCGGGGGGCGGCAAATCAGCGGCCACCCACGTTGCACTCGGCGGCACATAGGTCGCCGGGCGATAGCCTTGCCCGGCAAAGAGATCGGCCAGGAGCATATCATAGTCAATGGCCGCGGCCATGGCCTGGCGCACCGCCCGCTCGCCCAGAATCGGGTGCGGCGTCTGCGGCAGCCGTTCGCCCGTGGCCGTGCGCCCCGGCTGCGGGTTGGCCGGGTCGGCCAAATTCAGCGCCAGGAAGTGATAGCCGTCCGTGGGCGCACGATAAACCGCAATCGCCGGCCCCGTGGGCAGCCCCGCCGACCGCAACTCGTCCGGCCCATAGTAGATCAAATCCACCTGCCCCAGTGTGAGCGCCTGGCTGCGCACACCCGGCTCGGGGATCACGCGCACCTCATAGCGGGCGATGGCCGGTGCGCCCTGCCGGAAGTCGGGATTGGCTTCTAGGATGAAGCGGTCGTCGCCCAACCGCTCTACAAAACGAAACGGCCCCGCGCTGATCGACGGCGTCTGGTTGAAGGCGTTGGTTGCCAGGTCGCCGAAGTTCGGCGCAAAGGCGTGGGCGGGCAGCAGCGGATGGCGCAGCGCGCTCAGCGCGGAGCACTCGGCGCGCGAGAGCGTCACGACCACCGTCGCCGCGTCGGGCGTCTCCACGCGCAGCAGATTGGCGGTGCGGTCGCGATAGGGGCTGCCCACATCCGCGTCGGCCAGCGCGGCATAGGTAAAGGCAAAATCGGCGGACGTCACCGGCTGGCCGTCGCTCCAGCGCACGTCGCTCGCCAGGGCAAAGGTGTAGGTGCGCCCGTCGCCGCTGATCGTCCAGCCGGTCGCCAGTTCGGTGGGGACCATGACGCCGCTGGTCGGGTCTTGGCCCACCAGCCGGGGCAAGAGTAAATCCATCATCGTTTGGGCGGCGGCGTCGGTGGCAAAGACCGGATTAAAGCCGGTCGGCGCACGGCCCACCGCGCGGACAAAGACGTCGCGCACCGTCTGCGGG
>CAYJQA010000480.1:0-4661 GCA_964372065.1 uncultured Litorilinea sp. | reverse complement strand
ACCGAAGACTTCGCCCTGGCGCGCTACAACGCCAATGGTACGCTGGACACCTCGTTCGGCACCAACGGGCGCACCATCACGGCCGTCACGACGAACGACGATCAAGCCTTCGGCGTCGCGCTCCAGCCCACCGGGCGCGTCGTCCTCGCCGGAACGAGCATCGACGCCACGACCTTCGAAAACCTCACTGTGGCTCGCTATACCGATGCGGGGGTGTTGGATACCACCTTCGCCGCTGTTGGCTACGTGACCACCAACGTAGGCAGTCATTTGGCCGTCAGCGACGATACGGCCGATTTCCTCGAAGCGGTCGTGATCCAGAGTGACAACAAGATCGTCGTGGGCGGGTATACCGACCACCCGATCAGCCCCGGCGATGATAATTTCGTCATCGCCCGCTACGAGTCGCCGAATATCTCGCCTACCGTGACGAGTCTCGTCAAGACGGGCAGCGAGGACATCCTCATGGCCTTCACCCAGGCAGAATTTGTCGCCCAGTTCAGCGACACCGACGGCGACAGCCTGGCCAAGGTGCAAGTGACCACGCTGCCCGTCAGCGGCACGCTCAAACTCTCTGGTGTAGATGTGATCGCCAGCCAGGTAATTCTGGCTTCGGCGCTGGGCAATCTCGCTTATCAACCGGCCGCGAACATCTTTGGGACCGATACGTTCGTCTGGAACGGCACAGATGGGCTGGCGTACGCCGATACCGGCGCAACCGTGGGCATCACTGTGACCGCGGTCAACGACGCCCCGGTCAACACCGTCCCCGGCGCAACCAACGTGAACGAGGACGCCAGCCTGTCCGGTCTGGTCTTCAGCATCGCCGACATTGACGCCGGGACAGCGCCCGATTTCCAGTTCACGCTGGCGGCCTCGCACGGCGGCCTCACCCTCACGGCGACGACCGGTCTCACGCTGACCGCGGGCAGCAACGGCGCGCACCTGATGACCTTCCACGGTACGCGCACGGATGTGAACGCCGCGCTCGGCAGCGTCGCCTACGGCCCTGACGCCAACTACAACGGCAGCGACGCCATCGTCCTGACCGCCAACGACGGCGGCAACACCGGCACAGGCGGTCCGTTGCAAGATATCGACGTCGTGACCATGACTGTCAATCCGGTCAACGACGCGCCCGTGCTTGATCCCGTCGGCGATCAGTCCGGCAATGAGGACACACTCGTCGCCTTCGATGCCAACGCAACCGACATCGACGCCGGTCAAACCCTGGCCTTCTCGCTTGCGCCCGGCGCGCCTACCGGCGCGGCCATTGATCCTGGCAGCGGCGCGTTCACGTGGACGCCCGCCGAAGTCCACAGCCCCGGCGTCTATACGGTCACCGTGCAGGTCGCCGACAACGGCGCGCCGTCGCTGAACGATACGCAGGCCGTGCGGATCACGGTCAACGAGGTCAACGATGCGCCCATCTTCACGGGCGGTCCCAGCCAGGTAGTGGACGAGGACGCCGGCGTCCAGACCGTGACCGGCTGGGCCACGAACATCATACCGGGCACGGCGGACGAAGCGACGCAGGCGCTGACCTTCCACGTGAGCGCGAGCCACGCGGCCCTATTCGCCAGCCAACCGGCCATCGTGGCCGCGACCGGAGCCTTGACCTACACACCGGCCGCCAACATCCACGGCGCCGCAGCTATCACCGTCACGCTACAGGACAACGGTGGGGCAGCCAACGGCGGCGTAGATACCTCGGCGGCGTACTTCTTCACCATCACGGTCAACGCGGTCAACGATGCGCCCGTTGTCGGCGACATCACCCGCCAAGGGTACGCCGGTAGCCTCGTCGCGTTTTCACTGGCCGATTTCCTGGCTGTTTTCAGCGATCTGGAAGGCGACGCGCTGGCCCGTGTGCGCATCACGACCCTGCCCATCAGCGGCACACTCCGTCTTGACGGCGTCCCCGTGACAGCCGGGCAGGAACTGACGGCCACCGAAGCCGTGATCGGCGGGTTGACCTTCACTCCCGCGGCCAACGCCAAAGGCCAAGCATCGTTCGGCTGGAACGGCTCGGACGGCCTCGCCTACGCGGCAGCCGACGGCCTGGTGACCGTCAGCATTCTCGGTTCTCGGACCCGCCTGCCGATACTGATCCGTTAAGCCGGGGCTGCGTGCGGTAAGACAACGGTCCTCCGAGGTCGCGGACTGCGATCTCGGAGGACCATTCGTTGCGTATTCGTGCGTGGGCTATACACTACAGGCTGAGGCGGGAAGGCGTGGGAGTCGAACCCACCGCGGCCGGCTCAGCGCCACCCGCCACCGATTTTGAAGACCGGGGCATCCACCGGGACACATCCCCTCCCGCCCCACATTGTATGCCAGCCACAGGCCGGCGACAAAGAGTTGCGCCCAGTTCGCAGAGTTAGCCGGACCGGCCTCACGCCAGCCAGCGCGCCAGTGCGCGCTGCCCTTCCGCCGAGTGAAAATACTGGAAGTGATGCACGCCCAGCACTTGCGCCTCCAGCCGCGGCCAGCGCCCTTCCAGGCTGCGCGCGCTGTTCACCCCAACCAACAGGTCATTGTCCGCGGCAAAGAGCGCATCCAGCCCGGCATCCACCCCGGCCATCACTTGCTGCACCAGCGGCGACCACGCCGCAAAGGCCGTCGAGTTGTCGCCGGTCTGCACGTAATAGGGCACGGGCGCAGGCGCCCGCCACCCGGCGTTCAATTCCGCGAGAAAGCGCGATTCCGGCTCCATGTCGCTTAGCCCATGCCCGGTCGCGGCGGCGCGCTCCACCAGCCAGTGCGCGATCAGCGCCGGCGGCACCGACCCCGCCAGGTTGACCAGGATATTCGCCAGCCACGGCAGCAGATTGCGCCCGCTCGCCAGCGGCGTCCCCGCGTTGGGCGGCCCGCCCATAAAGACACGGTCCACGTAGGCGTCGCCGCCGTCCAGTTCCACCAGACTGCGCGCCACTAAACACCCCACGCTGTGGGCGTAGATGTCCAACTGCACCGGGTTATCCTTGCCAAAGCCCAACCCGGTCAGCGCCGCCGCCAAGGTCTGGCTGTTGCGCCGGATGCCCGTGCCAAAGCTCTCGAAGTCGAAGCTCAGGCACAGGTCGTAATGGCCGTGGCTGCGCACCCAACTCCACACGCGTTCCACCATCCAGCGCGTATCGCCCGTAAAGCCGTGGAGCATGAGCGCGACGCGCTGCGCCTTCGCCACATCCGCGGCCGCGACCGGGCGGAAAACCGCGCGGCCGTCCACCAGATCGGCCTGACGCACCCCGGTATCCGGGGGCAGCCCACCGGCAAAGACCTTGTAGAAGAAGAGCCGCACCGCACGCTTGAAGTCGCGCGTCACCGCGCCCCCGCCGCCTTCCACCGGGGCGGGCAGCCGCTGCACGTCACAGGCCAACCGCCGCGTCCCCCCGATGAAGTTGGGCGAGTGGTCCACGTCCACCGGTCGCCCCGCCAGCGTATAGTAGCGCCCGTCGAACGCGATGGGGATCACCGCGGCCAGCCCCGGCTCGTCCAGTACCGTCATCTCGACGCGCAGCGGCTGGGCAGGCGTGATCGCGGCCAGTTCCGCCACCGTCGCCGCCACCGCGGCCACGACCGCCGCGCCGGGCCGCGTGCGCGTCGCCTCGCCCACCCGCACCGGCCGGAAATACTCGGCCGCGGTCGGGTTATCCAGCGCGGGCGGCAGCCGTAGGCTGCGGCGATCCACGGCGCGGCTGGCCTGGGCCAAGTCGCCCAAGAAGAAGCGCGCCTCCCAGCCCGCCGGTTTCTCGATGGTCCAGCCGCCCTCTTCCTGGATGGCGACCCGCACAAAGTCGGCGGGCAGGGGCCGCTGCGTGGGCGGCGCGACCACCGCGATCTCCAACTGCGCCGTGGTCCAGGCCGCGGCCGTGTCGTCCAGTTCCACCGTCAGGTCGCGCACACTCTGGCGGCGCACCGCGTTCAGCAGTTCACCCAACGGCGTCTCCTCGTCGGCGCGCACGCCGATCTGCGGGTCGCCTTCCTCCAGCTTGGGCAGGTGCAGCACGTCAAACGACATGGGCACGCGCGTGGCGATCACCTTGAGGATTTCCACCGCGCGGTCCGGCTGCGCCCCGCTGAGACGCGGCGCCAGCGCATCGATCACGGCCTGGCCGCGCCCCTCCACCTTCTGATTGACCGCATGGACCGGATAGATGCGGTTCACGCCATACTCCGGGTCCAGGTTGAACAGGGCGAGATAGACCGGCTCACCCGTGCGGTTGTGGATGGTCAGTTGAATCTTCTGCCCCGCGGTGACGGTCGCGCTGTGGCCTTGGTCATGCAGCGCCGCCGGGTTACCCGGTCGCCCGGCGCGGTTGGCCCGGTCATAGACCACCGCCTCCAGGTCGATGCCGCCTTGCAAGCCACCCACCGGCGCGGGGTTGTGCAGCCGCTGGATGTTGCGATAGATCGCCATATGCTCCAGCGCCGCCGCCACTTGCATCGCCCCGTCCCGCGACGCGGGTGGCCGGCGCGCCCATAGCGGATGCCCGGCCCCGTCCATGACCACATAGCAGCCCTGGTCCACCGTCACCACAAACTCGGCGGAGTCGCCGTCCTGGCTGCCCACCGCGGCCAACAGCGGCGTGCGCGCCGTCGTCGCCCGCGCGGCGATGGCCTGGCGCAGCACGGCGTCGTCACAGCGCACGGTATAGGGA
>CAYJQA010000479.1:0-4662 GCA_964372065.1 uncultured Litorilinea sp. | reverse complement strand
GGCGAAGGCATCACCGTTAATGGTGTACTCCCACAGCGGGCTGCCCCAGGTTGCATTCGAAGAGCCGATGACGTAGATATTGTTGCTGGGACTTGCGTCCACCGCAATGCCAAAGCCGTAGTCGTTCCCGCTCGATCCGTAGAAGGTATGCCACAGGTACAGACCGTCCGACGCCCTTAATTGCAGCACGGCAATATCGCTCCCACCGCTAAACGCGTTTAGAGGGTCGGGCCAGGGCCCTCCCCCTTGCCAGGTGGCGTCCGAATAGCCCGTGACGGCCAGGTAGCCGGTGGCATCCACTTCGATAGCGGTAGCGAAATCGCCGCCGCCAGAGCCATAGAAGGTATTCCATTGGATGGCAGCCGTGGTGCTGTCCAGCTTCAGAACGGCGATGTCCGATCCGCCGCTGTGGACGTGGAGCGGCGCGCCCCAGGTTTCCATCGCATAACCGGTCACGTAGATGCTGCCACCGGTATCCACTGTGATCCCGTAGGCAGCATCCGCGCCGCTGGAGCCGTAAAAAGCGTGCCATTGATACAGCCCGGCGTTGCTCAGCTTTACCACCACCATATCGGCGCCGCCGCTGAATGAGCGCTTGGGGGCCACGCCGCCATCGCCCTCCCAACTGGCAGGGGATGTCCCGGCGATGTAGATGCTGCCGCTCGCATCGAGCGCAATGGCATAGGCAAAATCGGCGCTGCCCGACCCCAAGAACGAGTGCCATTGGTAGGTTGGGTCAATCGTCAGCGGGTAGCGGGCGTTGTAATCGCCCACTTGAAACCCGACCTGGTTATCGGCAGAGACCGTGAATTTCACCGGCACCGGCAGGCGCGCACCGCCAATCTCTTGCCATGCCACCGGCGCGGACTCGGTCAACGCGCCAAGCGCCGAGGCCAATTCGAATTTCAACGAGCCGTCTGCCTGCGCTTGAACGGGCAGGTTGTAGCGCAACTGGATGTGCGCCAGGTCCACGCCGGGCGCGACGGTGTAGGTGCTTTTCACAATCCCGTCGGCGACGGCGTCGTACTGGACGCTGACACCCGTCCACGCTTCGGCGTATGTCACCGAGCCAAGCGCAGGCGCGCCGCCCGTGACCTCGTCGCCGGCCGCGCCGCGGCTGCCCTGCGGCATGGCTCCCGCGCCGCCAACAAACTCGATCCGCAGCGCGTGGTCGGCGGCGGCGACGTAAACAGCCTGGCGTTGGAAGCCGATGACATGCCCACCGGCGGTGAATTGCAGCAGGTCCGGCGCAGCCGGCTCTGCCTGCGCTCGCTCGAACGAGCTGGCCCGCGCCGCGGCGCTGGGGGCCAACACGCTGAACGCCAGCGCCAGCAATGTCAGGAAAGATAATATTTTTGCTCTCATAGGTTCTACTCCTTTGCTGCTAATATCCTAGCCTGGCCTGCATCTGTTCCACGATACTTTTCGCATCCTCGAAGCTGGAATCATGGATGGCGCGATAAGCTTTGATCGCCTCCAACAGATCGCCCTTCTTGAGATACTCGACAACTTCCACATCGTCCAACGAACTGGCCGCCGGCGTGAAAGCGCCGCTGGCTTTCGATAGCAAGTCGGCGGAAAGGATTTCGTCCTCTTTGTCTTCCAGGTTGAAATCGGCGTAGTACACCGCGTACACGCTGCCCTGCATCATCACATCCGCCAGACTCGATCCAACCTCGAAGGTTCGCCCACCAATGTGCAATTCGTAGATGGTCTCCTCGGTGCGCATTTTCGTGGATGAGTTGTACCTGCTGTGAGTCTCTCTTACGATGTTGATCGAACCTTCCGCCTTCTTGACGGTCACTTCCATTTTCGCAAACACCCGGCGGATGCTCGAAAGGCCAAAGCTACCCCACACCAGCGGCCAGAAGCACCCAAACCCCAGGCCGAGCATGATCGCCGCCGTCCGGTCCTCGCGGAAGGCCGCCGGGCCAGCGCTAACGGCGATTGCCAGTCCGATCAAAGCAACCAGCATCAGAAAAGCGCCCAGGATACCATTGCATCCTTTTGAGCTGCTTTCAGCCTGCGCCAGTCGCGTCTTTTGTCTTTCTGAAAGCCGTCCGTTGCGGTTGGCGTACAGCTCGGATTCATCGAAATCGAACAAGCTCATCAATTGTGGATCGCTCATTGTAAAAAGCTCCTGAACTTAAGATGGGTGTTCTCACAGGAGACAGTCACTTCCAAAGTGACTGTCTCCCGTCATGGCAACGCCAGGGTACTATTTGACCGTCAGGGGCAGGAAGACAAGGTAATTGGGATCGAGCCTGGCAACGAAGCCATCCCAGCCGGTGGTGTAACTGCTGGGGCCTGAACCCCAAGCCGCCGAGCTGTAGCCGCCCACGTAGACGTTGTGACTCAAATCCACGGCGACCGCGATGGCGTAATTGCCGCCCGCCCCGCCCATGAAGGAGCTCCAATTCAAGTTGCCGTCCCGATCCAGGCGGACGACGAAAGCTGGCGTGCCGTCCCCGCCTCCCTGCGGCGCGTTCATCGCCGAGGCGCCCCAGCCGACGTCGGAGTTGCCGGCCAGGTAGATGTTCCCTTCCAGGTCCCTGGCAACGCTCGTGGCGTAGTCGTGGCCCGTGCCGCCCACGTAGGTCGTCCAGTTGACCACGCCGGTTTCGATCAGCACCTGGGCCACGAAGGCATCCGTGCCGCCGCCCCCGCCTGCGGGGAAGTCCTGGGCCGCCTCGGCCCATCCGGCGGTGGTATCCCCAGCAACGAGGAGGTTGCCGTAAGAGTCGAATGCAATGGCTTTGGCCTCGTCGGTGCCCGAGCCGCCCAGGAAGGTATTCCACTGCAAGTCGCCGGTGGATTGGCTCAGCCGGGCCACAAAGGCGTCGAACCCCGCGCTGATGGGCTGGACGGGGGACTCCCAGGTGGCGTTGCTGATGCCTGCCACTTCCAGGGAACCGGAGGTATCTATCGTCAGCGCGTAGCCGCTATCGCTGCCCGTTCCGCCCAGGAAGGTGTTCCACACCAGCGCGCCGCTGGCGTTCAACTTGGCGGCAAAGGCGTCGCCGCTGCTAGCGGTGAAGGCGCGCACCGGCGATCCCCAACTGGCGGAGCTGTAACCGACCAGGTAAGCGCCCAGGCCAGACTCGTCCGCCATCAGACTGTAGCCGCTATCGCCCCCCGTTCCACCCAGGAAGGTGTTCCACACCAGCGCACCGGTGTCGGCGTCGAGCCTGGCGACGAAGGCGTCGCTGCCGCCGGCGGTGAACGGCCGCAGCGGCGAACCCCAGGATGAGCCGCTGCTGCCGGTAACGTAGAGGTCCCCGCCAATGAGCGAAATGCTGTAGCCGTAGTCGTCGAGATTGCCGCCCAGGAAGGTGCTCCACACCAGCGCGCCGGTGGCATCGAGCCTGGCGACGAAAGCGTCGTTCTTCCACCAATAATCAATGATCGGGTCGGCAAAGCTGGGCGTGTTGCTGTAGCCAGTCACGTAAGTGTTCCCAGAGCTGTCCACCGCCAGGCCGAGGACGAACTCGTCGGCCGAGGCGCCCAGGAAGGTATTCCAGATCAAATTGCCGCTGATGAGGCTGATCCTGGCGGCGAAGGCGTCGGGATTGCCCGTGAAGGCGCGCATGGGCGACCCCCAGGCACTAGTGCTGTAACCGGCCATGTAGACGTACAGCGAGTCTGTTGCCAGCGCGTAACTGGTGGTGCTCGCGTCGCTGCTCACCCCATTCAAGAAGGTGTTCCAGGTCAGCGCTCCGCTGGCGGCGTTCAATTGGGCCAGGTGGGCGGCGCATTCGCCTGAGAACGGGACGAGCGGCGATCCCCAGGAAAAGGCGCAGGTGCCGCCGGTCACGTAAACGTAACCATAGGCATCCGCCGCAATTCCGATATCAGCATCGTTTCCTTCGTCCCCCTGAAAGGTATGCCACACCAACAGGCCGGTCGAGTCCAGCTTGGCGGCAAAGCCATCTTCCCCATCGGTGTAAGCCCTCACTGGCGTCCCCCAGGTAGCCGCGCTGGAACCGGCCACGTAAACGCTGCCGTCCCCATCCAACGCCATTCCATATCCTCGATCATCGCCCGTCCCACCCAGGAAGGTATTCCACTGCAGCGCGCCGTTGGTGGGGTTCAACTTCGCGGCAAAAGCGTCAATGTCTGCCGAGTAAGCCTGCATCGGGTCACCCCAGGCGGCGTTGCCCCTGCCTGCGATATATAGAGTCGTCTGAGTCACGGCGATGGCATGCCCATAATAGTCCCCGGCGCCGCCCGCAAATGTGCTCCACCCGATTGCGCCGGTCGTCCCTACCAGCTTGGCGACAAAGGCGTCGTAACCGCCGGAGTGCGGCATCACTGGCGTGCCCCAGGTAGCGTGAGAAGTCCCGGTCACGTAGGGATTGCCGCTGGAGTTCACTGCGATGCCGAGAGCCTGGTCATCGCTGGATGAGCCTAGAAAAGTATTCCACTGTAGCTCGCCGGCGGCGTTCAACTTGGCCGCCCAGCCTTCGAAGTTGCCTGCGTACGGGCGGACGGGCGTTCCCCAGGTATCCGAACTATCACCGGCCACGAATACGTTGCCATTGGGGTCTACGGCTATCTCATTGCCTGTGTCCCCGCCCCCCCCCCCCAGGAAACTGGTCCATTTCAAAACCCCGCTGGAATACAGCGTTACCACAAACGCATCCAAAACGGCCCAGTAATAAC
>CAYJQA010000478.1:0-4663 GCA_964372065.1 uncultured Litorilinea sp. | reverse complement strand
GCGCCTCCCTGCCCACCCCGCCCATTGACGCCTCCCACACCGGACCGCGGCCCGTGAGCGCGCTCGTATGGGCAAACGCAATGGTGAACCGGCGTACAGACCACGCCCCGGCGCGGCGCGATGCTGGCCGCGCGTATGCGCCCCCCATGCCGGTATGCCCGTCTGTCGAGTAGGAACCGATCCTCGCGGAGAAACGTTGGTGAGCCATGCGACAAACCAAACCGTTCGTCCATCTTCTGATCGTCATGTTCTTGGTGGGTACGGCGTTGGTCGCCGCGCTGCCGGGACTTGTCCAGGCCCAGGCCGCCGGCTGCGCCGCGACCGTCACCGTGCAGGCCGGCGACACGCTCTCGACCATCGCCGCGGCGAATTTGGGCGACCCCCAGGCCTACCCTAGTATCGTCGCCGCCACCAACGCCGCCGCGGCCCTAGACCCGACCTATGCCGCCATCGCCAACCCGAACGTCATCGCGGTAGGCTGGCAGCTCTGCATCCCCGGCGCGACCGGCGCGACGCCGCTCGCGACGCCCGCGCCCGCGTTGTCGCCTACCAGCCCGCTGCCCACGCCGGCCGCGGCTGCCGCGGACAACGCCGCCAACAACGCCGACGCCGAATCGGCGCTGTCGGCCCTGGACGCGCGCATGGGGCCGGACGGCGTCCACCCCCTGAGCATCGAATATCTGCGCAACCAGGAATACCCCGGCAGCCCGATTGTCGTCGAGCAGACGCTCGACGCGGGCAGCAACTACAGCCGCTACCTGGTCTCCTATCGCTCCGAAGGACTGAAGATCATCGCCTATATGACCGTGCCTACCGGCCCCAAACCGGCCACGGGCTGGCCGGTGATCGTCTTCAATCACGGCTACATCCCGCCCGAGGTCTACCGCCCCACGGAACGCTACATTGCGTATCAAGACGCCTTTGCGCGCAACGGATACATCGTCTTTCGCCCGGACTACCGCGGCCATGCCGATTCCGAAGGCGAGGCGACCGGCGCGTATGGCGACCCCGGCTACACCATCGACGTGCTCAACGCGGTGTCGTCGGTCAAGCTGCTGGACGACGCCGACCCCAACCGCATCGGGCTGTGGGGCCACTCCCTGGGCGGTTTCATCACGCTGCGCGCCATGGTGACGCGAGACGACATCAAGGCCGCCGTGATCTGGGCGGGCGTGGTGGGGTCCTATCCGGAGATGCTGGAGAACTGGCGGCGGCCCGGCGCGGTTCCGGCGACTGTCCCCACGCGCGCCCGGCGCTGGCGCGCCGAACTGGTCGAACGCTATGGCGCGCCCGCCGAGAATCCGGAGTTTTGGGCGTCCATCTCGGCCAACAGCTTTGTGGCGGACCTCTCCGGCCCGATCCAACTGCATCACGGGACGGCGGACACCAGTGTGCCCATCGCCTTTTCACAACTGCTCTTTGACGAGATTACCGCGGCGGGCGGCGAGGTCGAGTATTACACCTATGCCGGCGACGACCACAACCTGGCCGGGCAGTTCAGCCTTGCCATGCAGCGTTCGGTGGCCTTCTTCGACGCGCACGTCAAGGGCGAGTAGGGCGCATTACCAGACGGCTAGCAACTCGACAGCGGCCCGGGGACATAGACGCGCAGACCCGCCAGTGAAGCCGTCCGCGCGCGGCTTGCAGCAAGGCGCATAGTCTATCAAGCCGTGGACAACAACGGCAGGTCAAACTGACTCATCGCAATTCGTCTGACCGTAGGCGGCGTGTCAATATCGATTCGTTTTGCCTGGCTAGACCAGGATTCCCCGCGATCCGTTTACCGTATGACCAGCGGCAGGCACATGGGGGAACTTGTGCGCCAGACCTCGACGCCGGTATCGCCATTTCCCACCCCGGCGTAGAGGCGGTTGCCAAAGACAACCAAAGCCCACGCATACACGTTGTCGGCGTTGCCAAATCCGTCCGTATTGGCCTGACTCCAGGCAGCGCCGTCGCCGCTGCCCCAGATCTCCGCCCCGGTATCTTCGTTATAAGTCCCGGCGTAGAGCCGGTTGTCGAGGCTCGTGAAAGCTGTGACGATCCCGTTGTTGTCATCTCCGAAGCCGCCGCTGCTAAGCGAGTTCCAGGCGGTTCCGTTGTTGCTGCGCCAGACCTGGCCGCCGTCGGCGAAGTTGTGCGTGCCCGCATACAAATAACCGTCGAAGGCGGCCAGCGCGTAGGTCCAGATCACCTGGTTGTGGCTGTTGCCAAAGCCGTCGCTGTTGACCTGGTGCCAGTCGTCGCCACTGGCGCTGCGCCAAAGCTCGGTTCCGGTGGTCTCGTTCCAGGTCCCCACATACACATCGCTCCCGAAGCGGGCAATCGACGCCGCGCCCTTGTTGTGGCGATCGCCGAAACCATCGGCGTTGACCTGGGTCCAGTCTGTTCCGTTGGCGCTGCGCCAGACCTCGGCGCCTGTGACATCGTTGCGCGTCCCGGCGTAGATACAATCGCTGAAAACAGCTAGGGCGAGGATGTCCTTGTTCTGGACTCCACCGAAACCGTCGGCGCTGACCTGGCTCCAGTTAGCGCCATTGTCGCTGCGCCATACCTCCCCTCCGGTGTCATTGTTGCCTGTGCCCGCGTAGAGGCGACCCTTGAAGACGGTCATCGTGGAGACGCCGGAGTTGTTCGGATCGCCAAAGCCGTCCAAATTGGCCTGGCTCCAGGCAGCCCCATTTTCAGTGCGCCAGACCTCGGCGCCGGTGGTTCCATTCTCAGTTCCGACATAGAGAGAATCGCCGAAAACAGCCATACCTGCCCAGATTTCATGGTTGTTGCCATCGCCAAAACCGCTGGTGTTGGCTTTGTTCCAAAATAACGCCTGGGCAGCGGGTGTGGTAGGGGCAGCAAAGGCGGTGGGGATCAGCGCCAAGAGCGAACCTGCAAGCCCCAAGACAACGCCCCACAGAACCGATCTCATCCTTCCCATCGAGATCCTCCTCTGCACGTCGAGCGCGCTTCAGCCGTTAGAGTCTACGTCCCACCTCTTCAATTCTGTCTCTCTGCTGGTTCGATCGATACGATTGTACCACGAATCACAATCTGTATCCGCCGGAGATCGACCCCAATAATACGGCCCGGCTGGTCGTCAAGCCGGGCCGTATTATTGGGCGACTATCCCTGCGGACGACGCTTCCGCGCCGTTTACGCCGCGGCCGTAGCGGGCGGCGGCGTGGCCTGGCGCTGAATCCGCAGCGACAGCATCCCCGCGGCCACGGCCAACACCCCGGCCAATAAGAACGCGGTGACGTAATCGCCCATCTCCGCGCGCATGACGCCGCCCATCCACGCGGCCAGCGCCGCGCCGATCTGGTGGCTGCAAAAGACCCACCCGTAGACCGTGCCCACATTGCGGCGGCCAAAGCGGTCCGCCACCAGACTCACCGTGGGCGGCACGGTGGCGATGTAGTCCAGCCCAAAGAGGACGGCAAAGAAGGCCAGCCCGCCCGGCGTAGTGACCGTGGGGAGCAGCAGCAGCGACAGCCCGCGGAAGCTGTAATAGAACGCCAGCAGCTTGCGCGGGTCGTAGCGGTCGGTCAGCCAGCCCGACGCCAGTGTGCCCACAAAGTTCATCGCGCCCATGAGCGCCAGCATCCCCGCCGCGGTGATCTGGGCGATGCCGCAGTCCACGGCAAAGGGGATCAGGTGCGTGCCGACCAGCCCGTTGGACGTAAAGCCGCACACAAAGAAGGTGATCGCCAACAGCCAGAATTCCGGCGTCCGCACGGCCCGCGCCATCACCACGCCGGTCTTTTCGGCGGCGGCCTGCACCGCGGCGGTGACGCCCTCGGCGGCCGCGCCCAGGGGACGCTGCCCGATCTCCGTCGGGTCGTTCCGCATGAACAGCAGCACCGGCACGGCCATCACGGCCATTAGCACCGCCAGCGACACGATACTGGTGCGCCAGCCGATGGTCAACACGGTCTGCATGAGCAGCGGCACAAAGATGAGTTGCCCCGCCGATGTGGCCGCGCCAAAGATGCCCACCACCAGCCCGCGCTGCGCCACAAACCAGCGGCTCGCCACCGCCGCGCCCATGACGCCGCCAACCATGCCGGACCCCAGCCCGCTGAGCACGCCCCAAAAAAGAAAGAGCTGCCATTGGGCCTGCATGACCGCGCTGGCGACCAGGCTCACGATGAGCAGGGCCAGCCCCGCGATCATCATCCAGCGCGGGCCAAAGCGATCCATCAACGCGCCGCTGAGCGGCCCCACCAGCCCGAACAGCAGCAGCCCCAGCGACGCCGCCAACGAGATGGCGGGCAGGCTCCAGCCAGTCTCCGCCTGCATGGGCAGCAACATCACGCCCGGCGCGGAGCGCACCCCCGCCCCGGCGATGAGGATCAGCGTCGTCACCGCCACCACGACCCAGCCGTAATAGAACTCGCCCCGCTCCAGTCGCCCAAACATAACATGTCCCCTTTGTCCGTCATCGCGCCGACATCGGATAACCCGCCAATCATCGCCATCAACCCCCGCGGCGTCAAGTCCTGGCGCGGTCCGGCAGGGTCTCTCAAGAATCAGGAAACGCAGTCATTCCGAGGAGTCTGCGACGAGGAATCTCTCTGCCGCGGCGACGCCTACCAGAGAGATTCTTCACTACGTTCCTAAGAAACTTGGCTCCGAGGGCGGCCCAAGTTTCCGGCGTGACGGACTG
>CAYJQA010000477.1:0-4671 GCA_964372065.1 uncultured Litorilinea sp. | reverse complement strand
TTCGCTGCGCTCAGCATGACAGACTGATTGAACGGTCATATAGCCACTTACTTAGACGCGGCCAGGCCCCCATCGCTAATTAGCTAATAGAACGGCGGTCCGTCATACAGACGGGCCGCCGTGTCTTCGCCTGACCCGCTACATCGCCCGCCAGGGGGCCATGCCGACCGGCTGCCCCTATTTGGTCGGCTCCACGACCTTGAGTTCATTGATCAAACGTTCGTGCTTGAGGCCGATGCTGGTCAACGCCGCGCGAATCACCCCTTCGATCCGATCCCGTTCCTTTGCGCGATGGACGGGGCCGCTAAGTGTGATCACGCCCTTTTCGCTAGTGACCACTAACGTGCTGGGGTCGCTAATCATGGGATCGGCGGCAAGCGCTTTCATGGCTTGCGCCACCAGCTGGGCATCGTTAAACTTGGCCTTGGAACCAAATAAACGCGAGAAGAACGCCATCGGACTTCCTCCTTTGACCTATGGGGACCCTGACGTACTTGACTCAACCTCGTTCATTATCGCGTAAAAACTTTCCAGAGTAAATGGCCCGAAAAAAAACGACTTTCCGGTGGGCGTCCCGTCGCCCGAGGGATTGCTCGTCGCAGGCCCCGATGCTTCTCACCACGACATGCAGGAATGCCAGTGTTTGAGGACTCTTGCGCGGCCTGTCTGATCGCGCTCGTGTTGACAGTGGTATGAAAGTGAGAGTATCCTCCTCTAGTCTTCGCACTGCTTCTGCACTCGTTCCCGGGGTCAGGATTCTGTTGCCGAGTACACTCCCGGCGTTTCTCTAATATATGCTCACTATGGCCCCCACACTTCAGATTCGGCTGTTGGGTGACTTCCAGCTTCTCTACCGAGGCGAACCGGCGACGGCCTTTCACCAAGCTCGCCTCCGGTCTTTGCTGGCCTACCTGGTGCTGCACCGCCATGCATCGCAGACGCGCCAGCGCCTCGCCTTTCTGTTTTGGCCCGAGTCGAACGAACGGCAAGCCTACAGCAATCTGCGCAAGGCCCTCTCTGCTTTGCGCGGCGCAGTACCTGACGCCAAAGACTTCTTGCACATCGATGCCAAAGTTGTGCAGTGGAGTCCAGCTTCACCTTTTGTCCTGGACGTCGCTCAGTTCGAGCACCATCTGGGGGAAGCTGAGTGCGCCGCACAGAATAGCGACAGGGCAGGTGTACAGGCGCAGTTGGACAGGGCAGTCGCGCTTTATGAAGGAGATCTGCTGCCCAACTGCTATGACGACTGGATCGTGCCCGAGCGCGAGCGCCTCCGCGAACGCTTTCTCCTGGCGCTCGCACAGCTGAGTGAAGGGTTGGAACAGGCGCGAGACTATCCCGCCGCCATCCGCCATGCCACGCGCTTGTTGCGCACCGACCCGTTGCACGAGGAGACCCATCGACGGCTCATGCGCCTGCATCTGCTCAACGGCGATCGCGCAGCCGCCCTGCGCGCCTATCACACGTGCGCCGCGATTCTGCAACGCGAGCTTGGGGTCACGCCAGGTCCGCCTACTCAGGAAGCCTACGCCCACCTGTTACATCTGGAGGCCGCACCCGTTGCGCCGCCTAGGCAGGGCCGGCGCACGCGTGATCTGCTGGTCGGACGGCAAACGGAATGGCAGCGCCTGACCGTTGTCTGGCAGCAGACGACAGGGGGCCAGGCCCAGTTTGTGCTGATTGGCGGAGAACCGGGGATCGGCAAGACTCGCCTGGTGGAGGAACTGGCGCAATGGGTGGCCCAGCAGGGATTCGCCGCGGCCTATGCGCGGGCGTATGCGGCGGAAGGGCATCTGGCCTATGATCCCATCGCCGCCTGGCTGCGCAGCGAGGCGCTGGGACGGCGCTTGAGCACCTTGGCGGATGTCTGGCTGGCGGAGGCGGCCCGCCTTGTGCCCGAACTACGGGCAGGGCGTCCCCACCTGCCGGCACCTGAACCACTCAGCGAAAGCTGGCAGCACCGTCACTTCTTTGAAGCCCTGGCCCGCGCCGTACTCGCGGTTCCGGAGCCTCTCCTGTTGGTGCTCGACGACTTGCAGTGGTGTGACCGCGAGACGCTGGAGTGGCTGCATTTCCTGTTGCGCTTCGACCCGCGCCATCGGCTGCTCGTGGTCGGCACGGCGCGGCTAGGCGAGATTGACGCTGAGCACCCACTGCGGTCGCTGCTGCGCGAGTTGCGCCAGACGGAGCAGGTGGCCGAGTTGGAGTTGGCCCCTCTGGATGAACCGGAGACGGCGCAACTGGCGCAGCAGGCGGCCGAGGAGACACTCGATCCGACGCAGACGAGGTCGCTCTACCGGGCGAGCGAAGGCAATCCGTTATTGGTGCAGGAGATGGTACGTGCCAAGACACTAGGCGGACCGTCTTTGCCGGGTGCCGGCGCGCCGCCGCTCGCGCACGATGCGCCGCTGCCGGCGAAGATGCAAGCGGTGATTGAGTCACGCTTGGCGCGTCTGTCGCCGGCGGCGCGCCGGTTGGCCGCACTGGCGGCCACCATCGGACGATCCTTCACCTTTGCCACCCTGCGCCAGGCCGGCGGTGCGGGCGACGACCTCCTCGTGGCCGCGCTCGACGAATTGTGGCAGCGGCGCATCGTGCGCGAACAGGGCAGCGACAGCTATGATTTCAGCCACGACAAAATCCGCGAAGTCGTCTACGCCGGGATCAGCCCGATGTGGCGGCGGATGCTCCATCGCCAGGTGGCGCAGGCGCTCGAGCAGATTCATCACGCCGATCTGAGTCCGGTCAACGCGCGCATTGCCGGCCATTACCGGCAGGCCGGCGACGCGGCCAAAGCGGCTGCCTACTACTTCCGCAGCACCTACGAAATGCAGTTTGGCTTTGCCTTTGAGGAGATGCTAACCCGTCTCCAGCAGGGTCTCGCCGTATTACAAGACCAGCCGCGGACAGCAGAAAATGTCACGCTGGAAATCGCGCTGCACATGGCGATCGGTCGCATCTTGACCGCTCGCGCAGGCTGGACAGATGCGGGGGCGCGGGCGGCGCTCGAGACCGCGCGGCAGTTGTGTATCGAATCGAGCAACTGGGCGCAGTTGATGCGCACCCAGGACTATCTGTGGGTCGTCTACGCCAATTTTGGCGAATACGACCGTGCGTTGGCGCTCGGCAGAAGCAACCTCGAATTGGCCGCCCAGTTGGACAATCAAGCCGAGTTGGAGGGCGCGCATGGCGGCCTCGGCTTCCTCCTCTTTTATGTGGGCGATCTTGCCGCGGCGCGCGCACACCTGGAGCAGGCCGCCGCCCTGGCCGCCAGACCGCGGGCGGCGCACGAACGCGCACGCCATCCGCTCATTTACACGGGCGCCTATCACCGGGTGCTCTTACTGCTGTTGCTCGGCTATCCGGACGCCGCGCAGCGCTATCTGCATGAAGTGTTGGCGGTCCAGGAAGCCCAGGTCGGTCCTCTGGACCTGACGACCGCGTACGAATTCTGTGTCATGTTTCATCACTGGCGGCGCGAATGGCAGACGATGCAGGTGTACGCCCAAAAGTTGGCGGCCGTGGCGGAAAAACACGAATTTGCCACGTTTGGCTGGATAGGGCGTTGTTATACAGCGGCAACGTCCGCGGCTTTGGGCGAATCCAATGAGGGCGGTAGTCTGCTGCGCCAGAGCATTGCCATGCTGCAAGCCCGAGGCATTCGCATGTTCATCCCCTATATGTTGTGCCTGCTGGCGGAAGTAGATGGGCAACTCGGACAATCGGCGGCCGCGTTGACCGCGCTAGACGAAGCGATAACGCTGGCCGCAGCAACGGGCGAACAGCTGTGCGCCGCCGAAACGCAGCGGCTGCGCGGGGACCTGCTGGCCGCGCAAGGGGCCGTCCTGGAGGCCGAGTTGGCCTATGAGCGGGCGCTGGCCGCGGCGCGCGGCCAACAGGTCAAATGGTTTGAACTGCGTGCGGCGGTCAGCCTGAGCCGTCTGTGGCAGGCGCAGGGTAAGCGTCGCGAGGCCCATGACCTGCTCGCCCCGATCTATGCCTGGTTCACAGAAGGCTTTGATACGCCGGATCTGCAAGCGGCGCAGGCGCTGCTAACCGCACTGGCCGGCTAATCCTTCTCCGCTTCTCCCTCTTCTCCCCTGCGATGTCAGCCGCGATCCCGCCGGCGCTCGCTGGCGCTCGCTGGCGCGCGTCGTAGGCGTGTTGCGCGGCGGCTTTCCACGCATATTCCTGCCAGGGATCGCCGCAGGCAGCGCTTTGGAAGCGCCCGCCGGTATACCCTGATCGCAGCACGTCACACATCGGTGAGATGGAGTCAGCGCCTAGTCAACCAGGTAGAGCGACAAGGTAGAAATGAACGGCCGGAATTCAGGCTATTCCCGCTCCTATTTGTTCACCGTGCGGCTGTGGTCAGAAGACATGGGCAGCGCCGGCACGGAACTGCGGGGTGAGGTCCGCCAGGTGTTGGGCGGCGGGGTGCGCTACTTCCGTGCGTGGACCGAGCTAGTTGCCTATCTGGAAGACCAAATGGAGTCTCAGCCTGTTCGTGGAGCCATTGCTCCCCTTGTTCAAGAGTAGTCTACACACACATCGCCAAAGGAGGCCCCTCATGTTCCGCAAGTTCCGTCTGCTGGGTCTAGTGAGTCTGTTGGTCCTGGTGGCTGTGGTCACCGGCGCCTGTCAAGCGGTCCATGCCGAACCGGCCCCGGT
>CAYJQA010000476.1:4374-4722 GCA_964372065.1 uncultured Litorilinea sp. | reverse complement strand
GTTGGAGGAGGCGGCGTTGGTGGACGGCTGCACGATCTGGCTCGCCTTCGTCAGCGTCTCGCTGCCGCTGGCGCGACCGGGCATCGCCGTCGCGGCGATCCTGGCCTTCATCCAGTCGTGGAACAACTTCATCTTCGCCGTGGTGCTGGCCGGTCGCGAGACGCGCACGCTGCCCGTTGCGGTGTTCAACTCCATGACCTATGAGCAGTTGTCATGGGGGCCACTGGCCGCGGCGGCCTTGATCGTGACGCTGCCCAGCCTGCTACTGACGATCTTTGTGCAACGCGACATCGTGACCGGGCTGGCGGCGGGGGCGGTCAAGGGGTAAAGCGGCCGCCGCGGCGGCGC
>CAYJQA010000476.1:3676-4364 GCA_964372065.1 uncultured Litorilinea sp. | reverse complement strand
GATGGGTGGTCAAGAGGGGGCCGGTGCGCGGCCGTTGCCCGGATGGCTGGACCGTGGTATGCTGGCGGCCTACCGTGCCGCGGGCATTCGCCGTGGGGGCCTCCCCATCATGCAGCTTCTGTCCATCCAACTACTGGGCGGCTTCCGCATCGCCGTCGCCGAGCAAGCGTTGGCGGGCTTTCAGCAGCCCCGCCTTCAGGCGTTGCTTGCCTATCTGCTGCTCCAGCGCGGAACCCCGGTTTTGCGCCGGAGTATCGCGTTTGCCTTCTGGCCCGACTCCTCCGAAGCGCAAGCGCGCACTAACCTGCGCAAACTCCTCCATGCGTTGCGGCGTCTGTTGCCCACCCCCGACGCGTATCTAGCTTTGACCGCCGAGACCGTCCTCTGGCGCACGGACGCCGCCTATCACCTCGATGTGGAAACGGTGGAGCGCAACCTAGCCCACGCCGCCGCCGACGGGCCGACCGCCATCGCCGACCGCCAGGCCGCCGTCGCCGCCTATACCGGCGACCTCTTGCCCGGTTTCTATGATGAGTGGCTCTTAACCGCGCGCGAACGACTGCGCGCCGCCCATGCCGCGGCATTGGCGGCACTCGTCACCGACGCGGCCGCGACCGGCGACCTCACCCGCGCGACCGCCTATGCTCACCAGTTGCTCCAACACGAACCGCTACACGAGTCCGGTTAT
>CAYJQA010000476.1:0-3666 GCA_964372065.1 uncultured Litorilinea sp. | reverse complement strand
TTATCGTCTGCTCATGCAGTTGTACTTGGACCGCGACGACCGCGCCGCGGCGCTGCGCGTCTATCACGCGTGCGCCGCCATCCTGCGCGAGGAACTGGGGGCCGATCCCAGCCCCGCCACCGAAGCCCTCTATTCCGCGGCGATCCAGGGGTCAACTGCCCCCACCCCGTCCACGCCCTCGCTGACCGGGGCGATCCCGTTGGTGGGGCGCAGCGAGGTCTGGCAACACCTGTACCAAGCTTGGCAGGCCGCGGAAAAAGGGCGGCCCCGCTTGGTCTTGATCCAGGGCGAGGCCGGCGTCGGCAAAACGCGTTTGGCGGAGGAACTGGCGGACTTGGTGCGCCGTCAAAACGGCATGGCGCTGGCGGCGCGCGCCTTTGAGGCGCAAGGCGGCGGCGCCTATGCCCCGCTAGCCGAGTTGTTACGCGCCGCGCCCCTCCGCCGCGCCTTGTCCACGTTGGCCCCCCTTTGGCGCAGCGAATTGGCGCGGCTGCTCCCCGAGCTGCTCGCCGCCGACCCCGATCTGCCGGTCCCCGCGCCGATCACCGAAGACTGGCAGCGGCTGCGGCTGCACGAGGCGCTAGCCCGCGCCTGCCTGAGCGCACCGCCGCTCCTTCTCCACCTTGACGACCTCCAATGGTCGGATACCGCAACGTTGGACTGGCTGCATTTCCTGCTCCACTTTGACCCGACCGCGCGGCTGTTGGTGGTGGCGACGGCGCGCGACGAGGAGGTGGACGAGCGCCATCCCTTGCGCCGCGTGGTGCGTGACCTCCAGCGCAGGGAATTATGCAGCCTGATCGACTTGGCCCCCCTCTCGTCTGCCGACGTTGCCGTATTAGCGACTGCCGTCACCGGTCGCGCCTGGACACCGGAAGCCGCCGCGGCGCTCTATGCCACGACCGCCGGCAACCCGCTATTTGTGGTGGAAACGTTGCGCGCCGGTGATCTGTCCGCGCCCGGTCAGCCCGATCGCTCCCGCCCGGGACTGCCGCCTAAGGTCCATGCCGTGCTAACCCAGCGGTTGGCGCAGTTGTCGCCCGCCGCCCGTCGCCTAGCGCACGCCGCCGCGGTGATCGGGCGCAGCTTCGACGTCGATCTCTTGGTCGCTGCCACGCCGGAGCTACTGCCCGCCGAGCGCATGGGCGCGCTGGACGAGTTGTGGCGTCGCCGCATTGTGCGCGAACAGGGCGCGGACGGCTATGATTTCAGCCATGACCGGCTGCGCGACGTGGCCTATGGTGAGATCGGCCCCGGCGCACGCCGTTTGCTGCACGACCAGGTCGCGACCGCGCTGATCGCCCGCGCCGGGCCGGACGGCGACGCGCGTAGCGGGCAGATCGCAGTTCACGCCGAATACGCAGGTCGCCGCGATCTCGCCGCCGCGTACTATCGCCGCGCCGGCGACCACGCCGCCCGCGCCTTTGCCCATAACGAGGCACTGGCCCAATTTGAGCGCAGCTTGGCCTGTTTGGACGACCGGGCATGGCAGACTGCGGTCGCCGTGCGCCTCCAGATGGAAGAGGTCTATGCCCGCACCGCCGACGCCGAGCCGCGGCGGGCCAATTTGCAGGCGCTGCAAGCATTGCTCGACCGCTTCCCGGTCGGACCGGAGTCCGGTGCACTGGCGGCGATGGGGTGGGCCGACTACTATGGTCAAGTGAGCGCCTTCGATCAGGGAGTCGCCAGCGCCCAGCGGGCTGTCATGCTGGCGCGCGCGGCGGCGGTCCCGCTGTTGGAAGCTGAGGCCATGTATACCTTGGGCAGCAACCAATGGAGCTTGGGTCGAATGGAAGAAGCCCAATCCGCGCTGGCACAAGCCATTCGGGCCGCGCGCGTCTACCATGACGAAGGTCTGGAGGCGCGTGCCCTCGAGATACTGGCCGCGTGCGGGATGTTTTCCGGTCTGCCCGCCGCCGACATCGAGCGCTATTTGCAGCGCTGCCGCGCCATCCACGAACGTTACGGCAATCTCTATGGCCAAGTGCGTATCGACAACAAGCTTGGTTATCTCAGTTGCGCCCAAAGCGAGGGGGACTACGGCGCGACCATCCAACGTTTCAAGCAGGCCGTGGACGTTGCCCACCGGATCGCCGCGGCCCAATGGGAGGCGATCCTGATCAGCAACCTTGGCTGGGTCCATACCCTAGAGGGCGACTATGCCGCGGCCGGCGATTGGCTGCGCCATGCCCTCGATCTGACCCGCGCCAACCAGGATGCACTACGTGAGGCCATTGTCCACGGGCTTCTGGGCGAATTGGCGTTCAACCGCGCCGACCTCCCGGCCGCGCTCGCCCACAGCGTGACTGCCCTCCAGATGATCGACCGGCTCGGCAGCCAACACTGGCGCGGGCGCTTTCTCCCGGTTTTGGGATGGTACTACTGGTGGGACGGCGCGCCGGAGCGCGGCCAGGCGACGCTGGTCGAGGCGCTTGACCTTGCCTGTACGCTCGCCGACCGCCGCTTTGAAGCGACCGCGCGGGTACGGCTGGCGCATGTCCAGCTCAGCGCCGGTGATGTGGACGCCGCCGAAGCCAACTATGCCGCCGCGTGGACGCTGCGCCGCGACCTCGCGATGACCAATCTCAGCATGGAAGCGGTCGCCGGGCTGGCCGAAGTCGCCTGGCGCAGACAGGACCTACCCCAGACGTGCGCCCACCTGGACGCCATCGTGACGCACGTCACGCAGCGGCGGCTCGACCAGACGGAAGAGGCGCTATTGGCGCTTGCCACAACCCACCGGCTGTTGACCGCCCTGGACGACCCGCGTGCCGCCGCGGTCTACCGGCTGGCCCACGCTCAGATACATCGCCGTGCGGCCACCCTTGACGGTCCCGGCTGCGACCGTTTTTGGCGCACTCCGCTCCACTCCGCCTTCGCCAATCCTCTACCCTAGACCACGCCGCGATTCCCGCCCCCGCGCCATCACCGTGCAACGACTGTGCAACGGCGCGCCTGCTATTATGCTGCCATCAATACACGGCCCATAGAGCAGCCACCACGGCCAGACGCATGGCTGCAACGCCTTCGCCCAATATAGCCACGCACGCCGGAGGGGCGACCCTATGTGTGCCGAGACAACCCGAACCTATCTCTTTGTGTTGCGGCTGTGGCACGAAGACGCGCAACCGCCGCAGACCGGCTGGCGCGGCAGCGTTACGCACGTCGCCACCGGCGAGACGCGCTATTTCCGCGACGCCGCCACGCTCGACGCGGCGCTCCAGCATCTATTGGCCAACCACGCCGCCGGCGATGCGGCGCTCCCCGTGTGATCTGGCAGACGTCGCCATGCAACGTCTATGCAACGCGGCCTCAGGTACGCTGTTGTCACGGATGTTGGAGAACCATCCGGACCGATCCGCTTGACTCCCACAATGCGGCGGGGAGGAGACACCGTTTGGCCGGGCATGCGCCCGCAGCGTAGTTCAATGAGCCGAAATTGAGGACGCTCTTGTTCAGCACGGAGGAGAAACTAGCTATGCGACAGTATGCTTTGCTGTTTGTTGCCCTGGCCTTGACGCAGGGCGCGCTGACCGGCAGTCAACCGGTTCAGCCAGTCCAGGCCCAACCCGCCCCGACCCAGGGGGGGCGCCTGGGGCGCCGCGGGGGAGGCCGGGTCGACGTCGATTCGAAGATCATGCTAGACGATGGCCGCCGGGCGGCCGC
>CAYJQA010000475.1:0-4725 GCA_964372065.1 uncultured Litorilinea sp. | reverse complement strand
CCCTTCGACCTGCCGGAAACCGAGAACGAGCTAGTCGCCGGTTTCCAGACCGAATACGGCGGCATCAAGTTTGCGCTCTTCTTCATGGCCGAATACATCAACATGATCACTACCAGTTCGATCATGGCGACGCTGTTCTTCGGCGGCTATCGGTTGCCCTTCGGGCTGTTCAGCGATGTGTTCTGGCTGGGTCCCTTTGTCTTGGCGGCCAAGGTGATCATTTTGCTCTTCCTGTTCATCTGGGTGCGCGCCAGTGTGGGCCGCCCTCGCTATGACCAGTTGATGCACTTCACCTGGAAGTTCCTGTTGCCGCTGTCACTGGCATACATGATCATTACCGCCGTGCTGGTCGCGCTCTTTAAGTAAACCATGCGCCGCCTGTCATTCCCAGGCCGCAGGCCGAGGAATCCCCGTAGCGTCGTCGTAAGACGGGGGGATGCTTCGCTACACTCAGCATGACAGATTGGCAGGTAGGCAAGACGGACGTTTCTTTGTGCTGACAGGGGAAAACACAACATGGCTCTAGAGAGCATCATTAAGGGCGCGGCGGAGATCGGCAGGGCGATGGGCGTCACGCTCAAACACCTGGCCCAGAAGCCCGTCACCACCCAATACCCGGAAGAGCCGGTGCCGCTCTATCCGCGCTTTCGCGGCAAACATGAGCTGCGCCGCTATGAAAACGGCATGGAACGCTGCATCGGCTGTATGCTCTGCGAAGCCGCCTGCCCCACCGGCGCGATCTACGTCGAGGCCACCGAGAACGACCCGGCGCACCCGACTTCGCCGGGCGAACGCTACGCCAAGGTCTACGAGATCAACCTGCTGCGCTGCATCTTTTGCGGCGACTGCGAGGAAGCCTGCCCGACCGAGGCGATTGTCCTGGGCCATGAGTTCGCCCTGGCCGACTTCAACCGGCGCGACTTCATAGTGACCAAAGATGAATTGCTCAATCCTGGCGAACCCAACGCGGTCATTCGCCCGGAATAACCAACGGCGCAGCCACCGGCATCACAGCCGGCGCAAAAAAGCCTGAGTAATGGCCGGCATCCTTGCCCGGCACAAGGACGGAGGATAAGACGATGACGCCATCCATGTTGTTCTTCATCGTCGTCGGCGCGGTCATCTTGGCCTCGGCGGTCGGCGTAGTCTCCAGCCGCACGCCGGTCCACAGCGCGCTCTTTCTGCTCACCAATTTCGCCAGTTTGGCCGTGCTCTATATCACGCTGGACGCCCAATTCCTGGCCGCCGCCCAGATCATCGTCTACGCCGGCGGCATCGTGATCTTGATCCTCTTTGTGATCATGCTCATCGGCTCCGAACAGATCGAGACCCGGGCCGAGCATCGCGCCTGGACGCCCTATGTGGGCGTGCTCCTGGGGATCGTGCTGATCGCCGGTCTGATCTACGCCATCGCCGGGGCCAACGTAGCCACACCCGCCACCGCCGACGCGGTGCAAGGCGGCGTCCCCGAAGCGCTCGGCGTGGAGTTGTTCAGCCGCTATATTTTGCCGTTCGAGTTGACCGCGGTGTTGCTCTTGGTGGCGTTGTTGGGCGCGCTGTTGGTCGCGCGCCGCCCCAAGATCAACGCCGACACCCAGGCCTAGCCGCGTCGCAATAAGGAGAGATCCGTGGTTCCTACCAGTCTTTATCTCATTCTTGGCGGACTCGTCTTCGCCATCGGCGCAGTGGGCGTCCTGACTCGCCGCAGCGCGCTGATCATCATGATGTGCGTCGAGTTGATGCTCAACAGCGTCTGTCTCTCGCTCATCGCGCTCAGCCGTCAATGGAACAGTCTCAACGGCCAAGTCTTTGTGTTTATCATCATGGCCGTGGCCGCGGCCGAAGTGGCCGTCGGGTTGGCGATTGTCATCATGCATACGCGTCACAACAACACGACCAATATCGACGAAGTGAAACTGCTCAAGTGGTAAACCTGCGCGGCGCAGTTGGAGCAGCGCAGGTCCGGCGACCTGCCGCTCATTCATTGTCGCCTGAACCCAAAGGAACACGGTATGCTTGAGTTTGCATGGTTACTTCTCGCCTTGCCCGCCGCAGGGGCGTTGATCAATCTCTTCTTCGGGTCGCGCTTGGGCAACCGCGCCGTCGGCCAGATCGCCGTGGGCGTGGTCGTGGCGGCCTTTGCGGTCGCCCTGGCCGTCTTGATCAGTCTCTTCGGGCTGGACGCCGAAGCGCGGGTCGTGACCGTCCCGCTGTGGCAGTGGATCACCATCGGCGACTTCCAGGTAGCCGTGGCGCTCCTGCTGGACCCCCTCAGCGTGACCATGAGCCTCGTCGTCACCGGCGTCGGCGCGCTCATCCATATCTACTCGTTGAGCTACATGGAGCACGACGAGCATTTCCAGCGCTTCTTCATCTACCTCAACTTCTTCATCTTTGCCATGCTGCTGCTCGTCCTCAGCGACAGCTTCTTGGGCATGTTCGTGGGGTGGGAAGGCGTGGGGTTGGCTTCCTATCTGCTCATCGGCTTCTGGTTTGACCGCCGCGACGACTCCTATGGCTGGTATGCCGACGCGGGCAAGAAAGCCTTCCTGGTCAACCGCGTGGGCGACTTCGGCATGATTGTCGCCATGCTCGCCATCTGGTCCACCCTGGGCAGCCTCAACTTCCTGGACGTGTTTGGGGCGTCGCACAGCGCCTTGGGCGTGGGCATGGCTAACTTCATTTGCCTCATGCTCCTCTTGGCCGCCAGCGGCAAGAGCGCCCAGATTCCCCTGTTCGTCTGGCTACCCGACGCCATGGCCGGCCCGACGCCGGTCTCGGCGCTTATCCATGCCGCCACCATGGTCACCGCGGGCATCTACATGATCGCCCGCACCCATGAGCTTTGGCACATCGCGCCGCAGGCCGCCCAGGTCGCGGCCTGGATCGGCGCGCTGACGGCGCTCTTCGCCGCCAGCATTGCGCTCGTCCAATTCGACCTCAAGAAGATCCTGGCCTACTCCACCATCTCGCAGTTGGGCTACATGATGCTGGGCGTGGGCGTCGGTTCCTATGGCGCGGCCATCTTCCATCTCACGACCCACGCCTTCTTTAAGGCGCTGCTCTTCCTGGCCGCGGGCAGCGTCATGCACGCCCTCCACGGCGAGTTGGACATCCGCAAGATGGGCGGGCTGCGCGACAAGCTGCCCGCCACCTTCCGCACCTTCCTGATCGGTGCGGCGGCGCTGGCCGGGATTCCGCCGCTGTCCGGCTTCTTCTCCAAAGACGCCATCCTGGCGGGCGCGCTGGCGCAGAACCCGCTGCTCTATGTGGTCGGTCTCGCCACCGCGCTCTTGACCGCGATCTATGCGTTCCGCGCCGTCTTTGTGCCCTTCATGGGCGCGCCGCGCGACAAGCACCTGCACAAACATGCGCATGAAAGCCCGGCGCTGATGACCGGCCCGCTGTGGATTCTTGCCGGTCTGGCGTTGGTCGGCGGTCTGCTCAATCTGCCCTTCGTCGTGACGATGGAGCAGTTCCTGGAACCGGCGCTGGGCGCGCACGACGCGCCGTCGCTCCCGCTGGAGCTGCTGGCGATCACCTTGAGCGTGGTCGTCGCGCTCTTTGGGCTGGCCTTTGCCTGGGCGCGCTGGGGTCGCGGCGAGAGCTGGCCGCAGCGCATCGCCGATTCGGTGAAGGGGCTGGAGCCGGCCGTCGAACACAAGTGGTATGTGGACAGTGCCTACAACGCCTGGATCGTGCTGCCGTTGCGTCGCCTGTCCGAGTGGTTCGCGAGCGTCTTTGACCAAAAGATCATCGACGGCGCGGTCAACGGCATCGCGTCCGGCAGCCTGCGTCTGGGCGAGCGTGTGCGCTATCTGGAAACCGGCGCCATTCCCAACTATGCGTTGAGCATTCTGCTTGGCGCTGTAGTGCTGGTGATTATCTTTGTCGTCCAGGCCTAACCGCCCGCCGTCATGGTCAGCTACTACCCACCAGGCCGCGTCTTGTGCGCGGCCGGCATGAAATCAGGATAGACCAAACATGGGCCTTTCTATCCCTTACCTTCTCAGCATCATTACCTTTCTGCCGTTGTTCGGCGCGGTGATTGTCGCGCTCGCCAACGACGACGCGGGCAAGCAACGCTTTGCGCTGGGCGCAACCCTGGTCACCTTTGTGGTGAGCCTGCTGCTCTTGGTCAACTGGGACAACAGCGTCGCCGGCATGCAGTTTGTCGAAGACGTCCCCTGGTTCTCCGAGTTCAACCTGCGCTATCACATGGGCGTGGACGGCATCAGCCTCTTCTTGGTGCTGCTGACCACTTTGCTCATGCCCATCGCGATCTACTTCAGCAACCTCTACGTCAAGGAGCAGGTGGGGTTCTACCTCATCCTCATGCTCATTCTTGAAACGCCCATGATCGGCGTCTTCTTGGCGCTGGACCTGGTACTCTTCTTCGTCTTCTTCGAGTTCAGCCTCATCCCCATGTATCTCCTCATCGGGCGCTGGGGCGGGGCGAATCGCGTCTACGCCGCCATCAAGTTCTTTGTCTACACCTTTGCAGGGTCGGCGCTGATGCTCGTCGCCATCTTGGCGGTCTACTTCGCCACCGGAACCTTCAACGTCCTGGAGCTGCAAGACACGCCCATCACAGGCGCGCTACAAACCTGGGGCTTCATCGCCTTTGCCCTGGCCTTTGCCATCAAAGTGCCCATCTTCCCGTTCCATACGTGGTTGCCCGACGCCCACGTCCAAGCGCCCACCGCCGGGTCGATCCTCCTGGCC
>CAYJQA010000474.1:0-4726 GCA_964372065.1 uncultured Litorilinea sp. | reverse complement strand
GTGCACAGGTTGGGCGACTGGTTGTACATTTCACCCGCGTGCAGCGCGCCGACGAACACCGAGTCGTGGCTCCCATGGGGCGCGGACACGGTGCGGAGCCGCGCGTGCAGGTCGGCCAAGCGCTGCACGAGGGCCGCGCCCGCGGCCACCTCCTCGGGGGTGGCGGGCGGGCGGAGTACTTCATGCACGGGTGGGCCGGGGCGTTCGATGCGGACGTCGAAGATGGCGGAACCACGCCCGGCCACGGGCAAATAGCCCGCCAGGTACTCCGGCAGCAGCACGCCGTCGCCCACATAGCCCGCGCGGATCAGCGCGAGCAGTTGGCGACGGTCACCCCACGGGCCTTCGTGGTGGTCATGGGCCGTCAGCAGGATCCCGCCGCCGGGCAGCGCATCGGTCGCGGCCACCGCGCGCAGGGCTTCCACAAAGGCGGCAATGCCGCCCTTCATGTCGGACGCGCCGGACCCGGTGAGCACACCGTCCCGGACTTCGGGCGCGGCAAACGGGAGGTGAACCGTGTCCAAGTGGCCGTCAAACTGGAGGATGCGACCAGGGCGACCGGTGTGGTAGCGCACGACGACCGCGGGTGCATCAGGCCAGTCGGCGACAGGCCGCTCGACGGCGAAGCCATCGGCGGCCAAGATGCCGGCGAGCTTGTCGGCGACGGCGCCCGCTTGGCGGGTGGGGCTGGGAACACCGACTAGGTCAAGTGCGGTCTGCAGCAGACGCTGCGGGTTGATCGCGGTCCGAACAGCATCGCGCTTGGCGAGATCGAGCACAGGCCGGCTCCTGCTGGCTGGGCGGTTGGATATGGCCGGCTCATTGTACCACGCGCGGCGGCCCGCGCCACGACGAGCAGCGCCGACCATGACGGGCCAGTTGCCACACGGGCGCAATCGGCGGTATAGTGCTCACGTCGAAATCTGGTGGGCCTGCCTGGTCTGTGCGAGGAGAAGGAAGCGTGTTGACGCCACAGGAACGTTCGGAGAAGATCGCCAAGCTCGCCGCGCTGCCGGCGCGCTTGACCGCCCAAGTCGCCCGATTGACAGCAGACCAGTTGACGACGCATTACCTGGCCGGTGAGTGGACGGTCGCGCAGTATGTCCATCATTTGGGCGATTCTCATATGAACAGCTTCATCCGCGTGAAACTGATCTTGACGGAAGATTACCCAACCCTGCGCCCCTATGATCAGGACGCCTGGGCGTTGACGCCGGAGGCGAATGCCGCCGATCTGACGCCTTCGCTGACCTTGCTGACCGGGCTGCATGCACGTTGGGTACGGCTCTTCGCCAGCCTGGACGACGCACAGTGGCGGCGCAAGGGCTATCACCCGGAGAACGGCGACGTCTCGGTCGCGGATATCCTGTTGACCTATGCGGCGCACGGCGAAGGGCACATGGACCAGATCCGGCGCACTCTCGCCGCCGCCCCGCGTTAGGGGAAGAAGGTGGCGTCACGACGATGGAACCGGACATGCTCGCACGGCTGACAGAACGGCAGGCCACCGCGTCGGCGGCAGGCGGCGAGCATAGGGCGCGGCTCTGGGTACTGCGGGTCATCGCGCTGCTGCTGGTCGCCCAGGCCTTCACACTGCTCATCGTGACGGGCGCGACCGGACTGGCGCTCAACTGGCAACGCGAGCTGAGGGATCCCGTGTTGTCGCCGCGGGTGCTCGATGTGCTGCTGTTACTGGGCGTGCTGGTCCCGGTGGCGGTCTTTGAAGTGGTGACGGCCGTGGGTATCTGGATGGTCCGCAGCGGCGCATGGCTGCGCGCCCTGATCCTCCAGGGGCTGCTGCTGATCTACTGCCTGTCGATGTACATCAGCGGCCGTAGTAAACCGTTTATCTATCTCCTGATGCTATTGTGCATCCTTAATGTCCTCTATCTGAATGCCAATGACGTTCGACTTACGTTTCAAAGTCGAAGACGCCCGGCCCGAACGCCTCGCGCCTGAACAAGAGGTGGCGCTGCTGCGCCGCTTTGAACCGATGCTGCGCTTTACCCGCGGGGAGCAATTCTTCCCGGTGGATGTGGAACGCTATGTGGCGCAGGCGAGTCTGTGGTATCAGCGGCCCGGCGAGGATGCGGTCTGCGCGCTGCCGCAAGGCGAACTAAGCCTGGAGACGCTTGGGCAGGTGGACTTGGGCCGGCCCGACGCCGTGTACTTTCTAAAGTTCGCCGACCCGTTGAGCGCGCGCGAATTCGCCCAGTATCGCGCCGCCCACACCGACGCGGCCGACGGCCACCGGTTCTCGCCGGGGACCGGACGGCTGGCGCGCGTGGGGTTTGCTTCGCGCTTCTTCGATGCGTTCTTCAACGTCGCGCTGCTGGCGCGCGGGCGCGTGCCGGGCGACACGGCGGCAGCCGCGGCGCTGCTGTTTGAGCGCATGTTGGCAAACGGTGAAGAATACCGCTATCACGGCCGCGTCGTGCGCGAGTCGGGTTGGCTGATCGTCCAGTATTGGTTCTTCTATGTTTATAACAACTGGCGGTCGGGCTTCTCCGGGGCCAATGACCATGAGGCCGACTGGGAGATGGTTTCGCTCTATCTGGCGGAGCCGGATGGGCTGAAACCGGCCGCGACGGAGGCCAATGGGCATGGCGTGGATTCGTGGCTGGACCGGCTACAGCCGGAGTGGATCGCATATGCCTCCCACGACTATGAGGGCGACGATCTGCGCCGCCGCTGGGACGACCCGGAGGTCGAGAAGATCGACGGGCATCCGGTGGTCTATGTCGCGGCCGGGTCGCACGCCTGCTATTACCGGCGCGGGGAGTATCTGACTGACCTGGAACTGCCGTTCCTGCAGCCGCTGACCAAGATGGCGAACCGCTTGGAGCGGTTCTGGCATGACCAGTTACGGCAGTATGAGGACGACGGCGAACCGAGCGAAACCGGCGAGCACACCAACCTATTCCGCATTCCGTTTGTGGACTATGCGCGCGGGGACGGGCTGGCGATTGGCCACGGCCAGGCGAAGGGGTGGTCTGCGCCACGCATCCTTGCCCCTGAAGAGGGCTGGTTGGGCGCTTATCGTGGTCTGTGGGGCCTCTACGCCCAGGACCCGTTCGCGGGGGAGGATGCGCCGGCCGGTCCCATGTACAATCGGGACCGTTCTATCCGCCGCGCCTGGTATGACCCGGCGGGATGGTCCGGGTTGGACAAGGTCGCGCCGGCGTATGAGGAGATGCGGCTGTTGGTGGCGCAGCAACTCGAGTTGCGCCGCGAACAGCAGGACTTGCAGAGCGAGATCCAGGAGAAGTCGTTCGAGTTGCGGAACCTGAGCATGGCGGCGCGCGCCATGCGGACACAGCCGCACCTACAGCGCCTCCATGCCGACTACAACAGCCGTGTCGAGACGCTCTCGGACGAGTTGGCCCGGCTGCGCAAAGAACTGGCGGCGCGGCGGGCGCTGCTGCATACGCTGGACGGCTACGGTACGCTGCTGGAGGCAGGCGTCCGCGAGTCGCCGCGCACGCACATCCGGCGGCCGTCGCTCCCCGCCGAAGACGAGCGATTTCGCGCGGGACGGCTGGCGGAAGTCTGGGCCGCTGCCAGTATCGGCCTCATGCTCGTGGTGCTGGTCGGGCTGATCTACTTCGCCCGGCACTTCATGGTCTTTGGCCTATCGGCCATGATCGCGCTCTTTGCGTTTGTGGAGGCGACCTTCCGCGGGCGGCTCGTGCGGACGGTTACGAGCGTGACCATCGGGCTGGCGGTGGTGGCCGCGCTGGTGCTGATCTACGAGTTCTTCTGGAGCGCGGTGGCGCTCGTGGTCGTTATCATCGGCAGCTATCTGCTGTGGGACAATCTGCGCGAACTGTGGCAGTAGTGGCCGGCGGAGGAGGCTGAAGACGGCCCGCTGCCGTTATGGTTGGCGGGCCGCCTTCGAGGAACAACAGAACAACAGAGGTACTTACAAGAGGATATTACTTCGGGTATAACCGTTGCGTGACTAGCTCCCCAGTTAATCGCCGCAACTGCCCCTAGTTTCGCCGAAACTGATTAACGGCAGGCTAACGCTGTGTTAATAGTTTCTGTCGGTCAGGGCGACAAATGGGTGAAGCCGCTGCCCATGACCTGTTGCGTGACGCCAATCGTGACAAACGCGCCGGGGTCGATCTCGCCGACGATCCGCTTGACGTCGTTGACTTGGGGCCGGTAGATGGTACACATGAGGATCGTGCGCGTTTCGCCAGTGTAGCCGCCGACGGCGTCCCAATGCGTCACGCCGCGCTCGAGTTGAGCCATCAACTCATGCGTGACGGCCTGGGGATGGTTGGTCACGATCATGGCGGTACGGGTGCGGCTGGGGCCTTCCAGCGCATAGTCGGCGGCGAGGCCGCTCAGCAAGACGGTCAAGATCGCATAGAGCGCCGTCTCCCAGCCGAAGACTACACCGGCGAGCACGACGATCGCGCCGTCCACCCATAGATAGACCTGGCTTAATGGGATACCTGTGCGAATCTGGATGATCCGGCCGATGATGTCGGTGCCGCCGGTGGTCGCGCCGGCGGCATAGACAAAGCCCGCGCCGATGCCGCCGACCAGCCCGGCATAGATGGCGCTGAGTAACACATCCTGGGAGATGGGCGCGGCGCCCAGGTACAGCGGCAGGTAGCGCACGATGACTTCCGTGGCTGCCGAGAAGACGGCAACGCTCAGCAGCGTCTTCACCAAGAACCGCCAGCCGCCCAAGAAGATGTAGCCCACGATAAGC
>CAYJQA010000473.1:0-4751 GCA_964372065.1 uncultured Litorilinea sp. | reverse complement strand
TGGCAGGCTGGTTGTCGTCGTCGGCACGCTCGACAACCTGCTCAAAGTTGCGTCGACGCTAGCGCTGCAGAACCTCAACCTTGCCCTCGGCTTCGACGAATTGCGCGGTATCCCGAACACAAATATCCCGCTGGAGGCGATGGCATGAGCGACTTGCTCTGGCAGAAATCCGGTATCGAGACCGATCAACGCATCATGCGCTTCCTCGCCGGTGATGACAGCCTCGACGCCAAACCGCTGGGCGAACTGCTCGGCGACGCGGCGGATGGAGACCGTCTCCGGGCCGGTGACGTTGAGCACGAACGGCGGCGTGGCGCAGTGGGCGAGCAGCCCCAGCGCCCAGGCGTTGGCGTCGCCCTGCCAGATGACGTTGGCCGCGCCCATGCGCACGTCCACCGGCTCGCCCGCCCAGACCTTGCGCGCCACATCCACCAAGACGCCATAACGCATTTCCACGGCATAGTTGAGGCGCAGGATGGCGCAGCGCAGCCCATGCACGCGACTGTAATAGTCGAAGATGCGCTCACGGCCCAGGCAGGACGCGGCGTATTCGCCCACCGGCCCCGGTTCGTCCTGTTCCAGTGACCCGCCGTGGGCGATGGGCGTGAGGGGGTAGACGTTGCCGGTGGAGAAGGCAACGATGGCGGCGTCGTGGTAACGTTCGGCCACCAGCGCGGGCAGATGGGTGTTGATGGCCCACGTCATGTGCTGCGCGCCGGGCGTGCCGAACTTCTGCCCGGCCATGAAGATGACGTGCCGGCTGGCGGGCAGGTAGGCGAGCGCGTCCCGGTCCAGCAGGTCGCAGGCAATGGGGTGGACGCCCGCTTGTTCCAGCGCGGCGCGGGCGGCGGGTTGGCTGAAGCGGGCGACGCCATAGACCTTGTGGGGCAGCCCCAGTTCGGCGAAGGCGCGGACGGCCATGCGGGCCAGGGTCGGCCCCATCTTGCCGGAGACGCCCAGGACTACCAGGTCGCCGTCGACGTGGCGCAGCGCGTCGCGGGCGGCGGGGGTGGGCCGCGCGAGCAGTTCTTCCAGGGCGTCGTCGTCGGCGATGGCGGCGGGCAGCGGTGCGGGTTGAGTGGGCAGCAGCATAGGCGCTCCTGGCGGTGGGCGCAGCGCGGGTAGATAGTTTTGCAACGGAACTAATGCCGGACTATAGCATCGACCCGCCGCGCTGTCAATGGCCGCGAGAGGGAGATTTTCGGGTGCATTTCATGTTGGGGGCGACGCAGGTGACAGTCACCTCGGCAGGTGACTGTCACCTACCGTGCGGGCAAAACTCGCCCCAAGCCTGAAATATACCCAGATTTTCGCCTTAATTGACGCTGCGGGTGGGCTGTGATAGCATACGCAGGCCGGTTAGTTCGTGCATTGGATTAACTGGCGCACTTCGCCCATCCCGCTACCCAGCCACCCGCCCGCGCTTATGCTCCAACGACTCGACGGCAGCAAGGAGTTGAACCGGCGTCTGATCTTGGAACAGATCCGGCGTCACCAGTTCATTTCGCGCAGCGAAATCGCCCAGGCCACGCGGCTGAGCAAGGCGGCGGTGTCGTCCATCGTTGCCGAACTGATCGACGCGGGCTTGGTGGAGGAGACGGGCCGCCGGAGCGCGGCCATCGGGCGGCCCCGGATCATGCTTTCGCTGGTCCCGGGCGCGGCCTATGCCCTGGGCGTGGAGCTAACTAATCAGGAGTGCCGGGTGATCCTCACCGACCTGCGCGCCGAGCCGGTGGCGCGGTTTAGGCAGGCGGTCAGTCCGGCGGACCTGGCGGTCGCGACGCTGCTGGATGTGCTGGAGAGCTGCGTCAGCCAGGTCGTCAAGGACATTGACCCGGCGCGCATTGTGGGCATGGGCGTCTGTGTGCCGGGGATTGTGGACCCGACGACCGGTGTGGTGGCGCTTTCGGTGATCTTGCCCTGGCGCAATGTGGCGTTAGGCGACGAACTGGCGCGGCTGTTTCCCCATTTTCCGGCGGCGCTGTTTTCACGCGGGAACGCGGCCACGTGGGGCGAACGCTGGTATGGCGTGGGGCAGCAGGCGCGCAACCTGCTCTATGTGCGCGTGGGGCATGGCCTGGCCGCAGGGTTGGTGCTGGAGGGTCAGCCCTACTTCGGTCAAGGCTTTGGCGCGGGCGAGTTGGGCCACGTCACGGTGCAGCCCGACGGCGCGCGCTGTCGCTGTGGCAATCGGGGCTGTCTCGCTACTGTGGCGACGGTCGAGGCGTTATTGAGCCGGGTGAGCCAGTTGCTGCGCGAGCACCCGGCCAACCCGCTGTGGACGCAAGCCGCCACGAATCTGGAGGCGCTGCAGTTGAGCGATGTGCTCCAGGCCGCCGCCGCGGGCAATCCGGTGGCGCGCCAGGCGCTGGCCGAGACGGGGCGTTGGCTGGCCGTGGCGATTGCCTCGGCGGTGAACCTGCTCAATCTGGACATGGTGATCATCGGCGGGCCGTTGGCGCAAGCGGGCGATGCGCTGCTCAATCCGCTGCGTGTCGAACTGGGACAGCGGGCGCTGCCCACCCATCTGGCGCGGGTGACGGTGGTGGCCTCGGCGCTGCAGGAAGACGCCCCGGCCATCGGCGCGGCCGGTTTGGTGCTGCACGAACTGCTGTCGCCGTCGCCGCTGCCGGTGAAGCCGGCGCGCTTTGGCGCGCGGCCCACGCTGGCGGCGCTGGCGGGGTAATCTCTCAAGAAACCACTCACCAGGAGGTGTGTTGTGATGGCTGAGCATGGATCGCTGGCCCTGTACGGCGGGTCGCGGCTGCGTGGCGCGCCCTTTCCGGCGCGCGGGAACATGGGGCCGGAGGAGAAGGCCGCGCTCGTGGCCCTGATGGACCAAGCCATTGAAACCGGCGTCGCGCCCGGCTATAACGGCGACGCGGAGAGCGCCTATTGCGCCGAGTTCGCCGCGTACATGGGCGGCGGCTATGTGGATGCGGTCAACTCCGGCACGTCGGCGATCTACGTGGCGCTCAAGGCGCTGCACCTGCCGCCCTTTAGCGAGGTGATCGTGGCGGCCGTGACCGACCCCGGCGGCCTCATGCCCATCCCACTGCTCAACTTGATCCCCATCGTGGCGGACACCGCGCCGGGCAGTTATAACGCCGGGCCGGGGCAGATCGAGCCGCTGGTCTCGCCGCTGACCAGCGCGATCCTGGTGGCGCACATCGGCGGTGAGCCGGCGGACATGCGCGGCATCCTGGCGCTGGTGGAGGAATACGGGCTGCCCGTCATCGAAGACTGCGCCCAGGCGCATGGGGCCAAACTGGACGGGCAGTTGGTGGGGACCTTTGGCGCGGCGGCCGCGTTCTCCACCATGTCGGGCAAGCATCACTGCACGGGCAGCCAGGGCGGGCTGGTCTTTACGCGGTCGGAGCCGTTGTATCAGGAGGTGCGCCGGGCGTCGGACCGGGGCAAGCCCTTTGGCCTGCCGCCGGGGTCCACCAATACGGTAGCGGCGCTCAACCTCAACCTGAACGACATGGCCGCAGCGGTGGGTCGCGTGCAGTTGGCGAAGCTACCCGACATCCTGGCGCGGCGGCAGGTGATCGTCGCGCAGTTGGGCGAGGGTATCGACGACCTGCACACGGTGTCGCTGCCGCCGTTGGTGCAGGGGGCCGAGGCGGTCTACTGGTTCTTGCGGCTGCACTTTCACGCCGAGGCCGCGACCTGCGACAAGGCGACCTATGCCCAGGCGCTCATGGCCGAGGGGCTGCCGGTCAATCCCAGCTATCACGCCGCGCTGCCGCATACCATGACCTGGTTCAAGGAGCGTCGCGTCTTTGGTCGGCCCGGCTATCCGTGGACCAGCCCCGACTACAAGGGCGACCGCGACCGGGTGTTCCCCTGCCCCAACGCCCACGCGGTCATGGCGACGGACTTCAACGTGGGCATCCACGAAAACTGGACGCAGCAGGAGATTGACGACGCCATCGCCATCTTCCACCGCGTCGACGCGCACTTCCGGCGCTAGGGGAGCAGAGGTCTCACGGCAAGCCGTCAAGCACGCCGGGGGCGGAGAAGAGAGCAACACAAGGTTGTTATTCTGACCGAAACGTTGTCATTCCGACCGAAGGGAGGAATCTCTCCGCTACGGGCGTCGCGGTGACAGAGGGATTCCTCCTCACTGCGTTCGTCGGAATGACATCCAATCTCTTGTTCTTTCTTCTTGGCGTGCTTGGCGGCTTGGCGTGAGCCATCTCCCCTCTCCTTTCTCCCCACCACGCGAAGGGATCACCCATGCGGATTATCGACGCGCACAACCATCCCGATTGGCACAAGCACGACCTGACCAAGCTCCTGGCGAACATGGCCCAGTACAACATCGACAAGACGTGGGTGTTGTCGTGGGAATGTCCCCCCACCGAGTATGACCCGCACTATAACCACGTCTCCATCGTCGGCGAGCACGGCTATCCCATCCCATTTTCCCGCTGTCTGGCCTATAAGCAGGCATACCCGGACAAGTTCGTGCTGTGCTATGCGCCCGACCCGCGACGCCCCGACGCCATCGACCAGTTGGAAGCCGCGGTGGACATCTACGGCGCGCAGGTCTACGGGGAGATCAAGCTGCGCATGATGTATGATGACCTGGACGCGCTGCGCGTCTATCGCTACTGCGCGACGCGCAAGCTGCCCGTGCTGGTGCACATCGACTATGAGTTCGACACGGGGCGCAAGTATCCCCGGCTCAACTGGTGGTATGGCGGCGGCCTCGAGCCGTTTGAGCGGGCCGTGCGCGCCTGTCC
>CAYJQA010000472.1:0-4772 GCA_964372065.1 uncultured Litorilinea sp. | reverse complement strand
TGGGCAGTCACGGTTTTATTGCCTTATCTGCCATGTTTACCTGATTTGTCTATTATGTCAGATGATAGCTCTTTTATGTGCCACATTGATGAAAACGAATATGAGCGACTGCACTCCGTCTTTGAAAATTATCCCGTCGCAAATGCTGGTACACTCGTCTGGGATAAGAGAAATCCGATGAATGGGGGCCGTGGACTTGCAACGCAGCATGAGTATGTTGTGTGGAGAACGAAGCAACAGGGCCCGATTAACCTAAGAAACAAAACTATCTTGTCCATGTTAGCAAAGGCAGCAGAACTTGTACGGAGAGCGGGGGGGGTCAGCGATACGGTCAAAAGCAGCTTTGCGGCTTGGGTCAATGGCAATAACGCTTTGAGCGGTGGCGAGAAAGCATACCGCTACATGGACGAAGAGGGACGTATATACCAGAGCGTTAGCTTAAGAGCTCCCGAGCCACGCGACGACCCAAAGTTTCACCAGCCGCTGATTCATCCGGTTACTGGCAAACCCTGCCCTGTTCCACCAAACGGGTTTTCGAGAACTCCGGATACCCTGCAGGGAATGATGGATAGGGGAGAGATTTTATTCGGTGTAGATGAGACAACTCAACCTCGTCAGAAGTACTTCTTGACTGAGGAATCGCGTCGACAAATCTCTTCTGTCATGCAAGATGCACGCAAAGGGCGAGCGGATACAGCACCTCTTGGGCTGGAATTTCCGTACTGTCATCCTGTATCGTTGTATGAAGAACTGGTTGGTTCAGTCGTGCACGGCAAGGTTGACACTACCCTTGATTTCTTTGCCGGTTCCGGTACCACGGGCCACGCAGTTATCAATCTCAACCGCGAGGACGGCGGCAATCGCAAGTTTATCTTGGTCGAGATGGGCGAATATTTTGACACGGTGCTCAAGCCACGCATTCTCAAGGTCGTCTACTCTCCCGACTGGAAAGACGGTAAGCCTACCAACCGCGACCAGGGCGTGAGCCAGATGATCAAGGTGTTGCGGCTGGAATCCTATGAAGACACGCTCGACAACTTGGAATTCACGCGTCCCGTGGCGCAACAACTGCTGCTGGATGACGGCAATCGCGATGACCCCTTCCGCGAAGCCTATTTGCTGCACTACATGCTGGAACTGGAGAGCCGCGAAAGTCCATCCCTGCTCAACATCCAGGCCTTTGGCAACCCCTTTGACTATCGCCTGAAGGTCACACGCAACCACGAACAACAAAACGTGGTGATTGACCTGGTGGAGACCTTCAACTACTTGATTGGCCTGCGCGTCCAGACCCTGTCGGCGCGGCAGCATCTGACCGCCGACTTTGCCCGCGACGAGCAAGGTCGGCTGACTGTCACCCGCACACGCACTTGTGCGCCGGCCCAGGGTTGGAGCTTCCGCCAGGTAGAAGGGCAGACGCCCCAGAACAAGAAGGCGCTCATCCTCTGGCGCACGCTCTCCGGCGATCCGGAAAAGGACAATGCGCTCTTGGACCATTATTTCGAGCGCATGGCCTATTCCACACGCGACCGCGAGTTTGACGTGATCTATGTCAACGGCGATAACAATCTGGAAAATCTGCGCGGGGACGATGAGATCTGGAAGGTGCGCTTGATCGAGGCGGACTTCCACCGGTTGATGTTTGACGTGCAGGATGTATAGCAGCCGGATCGGCAACATAGAAAGTAGAAATCGTGGCACGAAGACAACGCCAACCTAATCCAACCTTGCCCTTTGCCGAACGCCTGGTCCTCAATCGCTATCTCATGCGGCGGCTGGGCTATAGCTCCTTGGAGCAATTGGCCGTCCATCTCAAGAACCCGGCGTTGGAGGAGATGGATACCGATGGTGTGAGCCGGTTCTATCGTGCCCTAATCGCCAATCGCCCGGCAGCCGTGGATGAAAAACTGGTCCTGCCCGCCGACCTGCTGCTGACTTACGACGAGAACATTGTGCACCATACGCGCACCATCAACGCCCACCGCCACGAACCTATCCGCTGGAAGTATTTTCAATTTCTGGCGCTGCTCTGCACCGAGGTCTATCTCGACCACTTCTTTGAAAACCAGGCGGCGCTCATGGCGGACTTGCAGCGGGCGGCAGACAGCTTTGCCGGCCAATATCCCGACGACCAAATCGGCGACTACGATGAGGACGACCTACGCAAGATCGCCTTTTGGATGGCAACTGGTGCAGGCAAGACCCTGCTTATGCACGTCAACATTCAACAATATCTCCATTACTTGGAGCGAGACGGCCGCAGTCGTGAGCTCAACCGCATCATCCTCCTCACGCCCAATGAAGGGCTGTCGAACCAGCATCTGGTGGAGTTTCGCGCCTCGGGCCTGGATGCCGACCTATTTAGCAAGTCCGGACGTTCACTTTATGCCGGACGGACCATCGAGATCATCGAGATTCACAAGTTGCGCGAAGAAAGCGGCGACAAGACCATCGCGGTCGACGCCTTTGAAGGCTTCAACCTGGTCTTGGTCGATGAAGGGCATCGGGGGGCCAGCGGCAAGGAGTGGCTGGAGATGCGGCGACGCTTGGCAGATCAGGGCTTCTCCTTCGAATACTCGGCAACCTTCGGCCAAGCCGTCAGCGGTGATGCCCAGATGGAACGGGAGTATGCCCGCCGCATTCTCTTCGACTACTCCTATCGCTACTTCCACGCCGACGGCTATGGCAAGGATTTTCGCATCCTCAACCTAAACGACGACAAGGACGAGGAAGTCCGCAACCGCTATCTACTGGCCGCGTTGTTGACCTTCTATCAGCAGTTGCGGCTGCACCTGGACAAGGAGACCAGCTTTCGTCCTTACCAGGTGGAGCGACCGCTGTGGGTCTTTGTAGGCGGTAAGGTGACCGCCGTGCGTACCGAGAACAAGCGGCAAGTCTCGGACGTCGTGGATATCCTGCTCTTCCTGGCGTCCATCACCGACTTGGGTAATCAAGGCTGGCTGCTGCGCGAGATTGAACGGCTTCTAATGGGTAAGTCGGGCCTATTGAACCAGCAAGGCCGCGAGCTTTTCCCGGCCAAACAATTCGAATACCTGGTCCGTCTACGCTGGCAGCCGGAGAAGATCTACGACGACCTGCTGCGCACCGTCTTTAACAGCACCGGCACCGGCCGCGTGCATGTGGACTTGATCAAGAGAGCTGACGGGGAGATCGCGCTGCGCGTGGGCGACCACGATCCCTTTGGCGTGATCAACGTGGGCGACGCGTCCAGACTTGTGAAGCTGTGCGAGGAGCAGCCGGAGCTTGTCACCGGCGAACAGGAATTCGGCGAGTCACTCTTCCGTCAACTCGACCAGACCGACAGCAAGCTGCATGTGCTCATCGGCTCCAAGAAATTCACCGAAGGGTGGAGCAGTTGGCGCGTGAGCAGCATGGGCCTCATGAACATCGGCCGCGGCGAAGGGCCGGAGATCATTCAGTTATTTGGTCGCGGCGTGCGGCTGCGAGGCTATAACACCAGCCTCAAACGTAGCCGCGCCCTGGACGGCATTGACAGCCCCGCTGACCTGCCTATCCTGGAAACGCTGCAAATCTATGGCGTGCGCGCCGACTACATGTCCCAATTCAAGGCCATGCTGGAACAGGAAGGCTTGCCCGTCGAGGATGAACTCCAAGAGGAAATCTTACCTGTGATGTTTCAACCGGCCCAGCAACCGCTTAAGACCTTGCGCTTGGCAAGCGGCCTTGACTTCAAGCGCCAGGCCGCCCGGCCCACGTTGGATGGGTCGCTGGCAAGCGCAGATCTACGGGGCTTGCCCATTACCCTGAACTGGTATCCCCGCATCCAGACCACCTCCAGCGGACGCGAGGCCAACACAGGCACCCCCGACTATCAGCAGGCCAAGCTGGAACCCTTCCATGTTGCCCTCTTAGATCTGGACCGCCTGCTCTTTGATCTGATCGACTATAAGAATCAGAAGAGCTGGTTCAACCTGAACATCACCCGCGCCGGGATCGCGGCCTTGCTAGCCCGGCAAGACTGGTACACGCTCTACGCGCCACCGCAAGAGATGTCCCCCAACCGGCTTAGCCAAATCCCCCGCTGGCAGGAGATTGCCGGCGCGCTGCTCAAGAAATTCATGGATCGCTTCTATCGGGTACGTAAGGAAGGCTGGGAGCGCCCCCATCTCACCGTGGGCTATCTGGACGATAGCGACAGCAACCTGGCCGCGATGGCAGACGGTTATCGCATCCAAGTGCATCCCGAGGAAGACGCAGCGTTGATCACAAAGCTGGCGCAACTGGCGGAGCAGGTCAAACAAGGCAAGTTGAAGGATGTGACCTTCGACAAGTTGCGCGCGATTCCCTTTGCCCGCCACCTGTATGCACCGCTGATTGCGCTCGAATCGGGCGCGACCTTGATGGTTGCGCCCGTTGCCCTAAACGATGGCGAGGCGCGTTTTGTCATGGACCTGCGCGCGTGCTGGGAAAAAGAACCGGCCCTCTTTGCCGGGCGGGAGCTCTATCTCCTGCGCAACATGAGTCGTGGCCGCGGCTTGGGCTTCTTCACCCAGGACTCCAACTTCTACCCGGACTTCATCCTGTGGCTGCTAGAGATGGACGGCGACACCGTCGCCCATCAGTCCATCGCCTTCATCGATCCCAAGGGCATCCGCAACAGCCAAGGGCTGGATGATGCCAAGATTGACTTTCACCGCGGCATCAAGGCCATCGAGCAACAACTGGGCGATCCCGCCGTGACGCTGAATTCTTTTGTGATTGCTAACACGCCGTTAGCCGAGGTGCAATGG
>CAYJQA010000471.1:0-4784 GCA_964372065.1 uncultured Litorilinea sp. | reverse complement strand
GACCAGCGTTGGCTCGCCTTCGCCCAGACACAGATAATGCATCGGGCGCTCGCCCACCTGGACGAATGACCCCGGCGCGGGGTACGCGTCCGCCAGGCGCGCCGTCGCATAGCGGTCATAGGCGAAGGCCGCCGCGATCACGACGACAATGACCCCCACCAAGACCGCCACGATCCACAGCAAACGACGCAAGAGACCGCGCGTGCGTCGCGGCGAGGCTGTAGGCTGCCGAGTGTTTTGCATAGTCCCTCGCTGTGTAATGTCGATTGGCGCTCAGGCGCGGCTAGGCTTGCGCCGGTTGGGCGGGCGTCGCCAGTTCCGCCGCATACACATCGGGGCGGCGGTCCGCAAAGACAGGGATTTTTTGCCGCGCCGCGTCGGCCTGCGCCAGGTCCACGGCGACGGTGATGAGCGTCTCGCTCTCGTCCGCCGCCTCGCCCAGCGTCTCGCCCCAGGGGCTGATCACCGCGGATGCGCCAAAGAACGCCGTCCCCTTGCTGCTCCCCACGCGGTTGCACGCGGCCACAAAGCATTGGTTTTCGATGGCGCGGGCGCGCAAGAGCGTGCGCCAATGCTCGCGGCGCGGGTGCGGCCATTCGGCGGGCAGCAGCATCAGCCGCGCCCCTTGCAGCGCATAACCGCGGAACAACTCCGGAAAGCGCAAGTCATAGCAGATCGCCAGCCCGGTCTTGCCCCAGGGCAGGTCGGCCAGCGTAGCTTGGGGACCGGGCGCAAGATAGACTTCTTCGTCCATCAGCCGGAACAGGTGAATCTTACGATAGACCGCGGCCAGCCGCCCCGCCGGGTCATATAGCGCCATGCAGTTGTAGAAGCGCCCATCGGGGTTGGCCTCCAGGAGCGAGCCGGTCAGCCACACGCGATGCTGCCGGGCGAGCGTCGCCAGACGCCCAAACCAGCCCGGTTCACCCGCGATCTGGGCCAGCGGGGAGGCGTGGTCCGCGGCGTGCTCCAGGTCATAGGCCGTGCTCCACAACTCCGGCAGCATCACCAGATCGCTGCCGCGACCCGCGGCCTCGGCGATCAGGGCTTCGGCGCGGGCGAAGTTGGCGGCAGGCTCACCCAACCGGCAATCCATCTGCGCCAGCGTGATCGTCAGGGCGTTTTGCACCGGCATGGTCTACTCCTTCGCGGTCGGCTTCTCACATCAGCGAATTAACCACAAAGAGCACAAAGAGCGCAAAGAGCACAAAGGTCAGCGCGTTGAGCAGGATGCGATCTTTGTGTTCTTTGCGGCCAACGATTATTTGCGTTGTTCGTCCGGGTCGGACAGGATTTCGACGCTCGCACCGGGCGCGGGGCTGGTATACTCGCCCAGTTGCCCCCGACCGGACGGGCCTGCCGCTTTGGGGGCCACGTTCACCGACAGCTTGCCGGGCCGGGCCGGCTCACGCGTCAGCGCCACATACGCTACCACCAGCCCCAGCACAATCAACGCGGCGGGCCACCAGCGCAGCAGCGCGCTCTGCACCGTGTTATCCACGGTGTAGATGAGCAGACCAAAGAGCATCAGCACGCCGCCGGGGATCAGCGCCCACCAATGCCGCCGCGTCCCCGCCAGCACATACAGCAGGAAAAAGACCAGCCCCATCCCCACAAAGAGCGCCGCGCCCAGCGTCTCCAGCCGGGCGACGCGCACGCTCAGACTGATCACCGCGGCCAGCACGATCATAAAGCCGCCGGGGATGATGGCCCACCAGTGGTCGGCGCGCTTGACCAGATAGATATTCACAAAGGCCAAGCCCAGCCCCACAAACAACACCGCCGCGATGAGCGGACGCGGCAACTGGACCTGGACGCTCAACAGTACCATCGTCGCCAACGCCAGCAGCGTCCATCCTGGCATCAGCCGCCACCACTCGTCGCGCCGCCACGCATAGGACGCCAGAAAGCCCGCGCCCAACACGGCCAACACCCCCGCCACCCCATATTGGGCCGTCGGCTCATACGCGGCCAGCACTTGCAGGTTGAACAGCAGCAGCAGCACCCCGGCGATCAGCAGCGTCGCCGCCCACATCCACAAATTGACCCGCCGATCTCCCATCTGATGACTCCTTTGGGTTGTCGTTCGTCGGGACAACAAGACCCCTGTCCTACCGGGACCACACAGGGTCACCCGGCGAACAGGGGTCTCAGTCTCGGCTGCATCTAGTTGTGCCATCTAGCTGCCGGGCACGCCTACGCCGGGCAGTCTACTCGACGACCGGCACAGTCGTCAGATCGCCGGTGACGTTCACATTGCCGGCGACTACCCAACCGACCCCGGCGCCGGTCTCGACCTGGAGCCAGTCGCCCGCGGCGCTCTGCCCGACCACGACAAAGTCGGTCCCGCGCGGCGCACGCAAGATGATGTCAGACTCGTTGTTGGCTTCCGTATAGACCGGCAGCACGAACGAGCGCACCGCCGCCGTCACCGGCGCTTCCGTGGCGGTCGGCTCCGGCGAGGGTGTGGGCGTGGGCAGCAGCACGATCGGCGCGGCAGTCGGCGTAGGCGTCGGCGCGCCGCCATCCACGGCGGGCAGCGCGCCCACTTCAGGCGTGGCCGTCACGGTGTCGCGGAAGATCCACGCCAGGACGCCGGTGGGCAATTCCACCTGGACCCACTGGCTGTCGCTGGAGCGACCGCGCGCGGGCAGCACCGCGCCCTGCGGCACCACCGCCTCCACGTCGGCATCCAAGACCGGCGCGCTGCGGGCGTTGACCCCATCCACGACGGTCACGATGATGGCGGGCGTCCCTTGCGGGATCACGTTGGTATAGGGCGAAGCCACTTCCACGCCGGACGTCACCACACCGCCCGCGGTCACAGGCGGGGCCGAGGGCGTCGGCGCGGGCGCGCCGGCGGGTGTCGGCAGCGTGTTCAGGTCACCGCTGGCCGTCACAAACTCGGTGGCGATCCAGCCGGTCACGCCGTCGGGCAGTTGCACCTGGACCCAAGCATTGTCGGCCGTGCGGGCCACCGCGGGCAGCACCGCGCCGTTCTCCACCAGGCGGATGATGTTCTCCACCGTGGCATCCGGGTCGCGGCGCACGTTCACGCCCGCTGCGGCCGTAATGGTGACGGAGACGCCGATAGGCGCGGTCCCGGTCGCGGTGACGCTTTCCGTCACAGGCGTACCGGCGGCTGCGGTCGGCGCGGCGGGGGTGGGCACGACGGGCGTGGGCGTCGGCAGTTTGCCGGTATACGCCAACACCTGCTCTTGCAGGTCGACACTGACGTCGCGCGTCTCGATGGCAAAGAACTCGGCAGCGGCAAAACCCACCGCGCCCAATAGCGGCTGGTCTTCCACCACCGGGGCCTCGGCCACAAACAGCTCCAGCCACTCGCCCTGGGTGCTAAACACCCACAGGGTTTCGTCGAATTCCAAGATCCTGATCACGGTGGCGTCGGTATTGGGGGCCACGCGCGCATTGACGCCCAAGGGGTTGATGACCTTAGCATACTGCTGCGCCACCAAATTGCTGGGCGGCGGGGGCTGGGGCGGCGCGGGCGCGGCGACCACCACCGTCGTGGCGGTTGGCGCGGCTACGGGCGGTGAGGTGGGCGTCGCCTCCTCGGCGGAGGCCACCGTGGGCGACGCGACGGCCGCGGGCGCAGGCGTCGGCGTCTCCGCGCCCTTGTTCAAGCCCAACAGATCCGGCAGTACACGGAAACCCGTGTAGCCGATCACCACCAACAGCGCCGCGCTGATGACCATGGGCAGCAGCCAAGCGGCCACCGGACGGCGCGGCTTGACATACTCGACCGGCTGCCAGCCGCCCAAGTCAGCCGCCGCCGCGGACTGCAATTCCCAGGGGTCGTCCAGCGTCTGCTCCGACTCATGTAAGACCCACTTTTCGTCGGGCGTCCCTTCCTCTCGCAACTGCCAGTTATCGTCGACGTTCTGGTCTTTCATAAAGAATAATCACCCTCCGTCGATGAGTCCCAACCGTGCCGGCCCTCAGCCAGGCCGATCACGACTGCAGGAAAAGATGGAAATTGGATAAAGGATAAAAGGGGACCGCGGACAACGGTCTTCCGGCTGAAAAGGATTGTGCCCAAACGCGCGTGAGGGTTGCGACCCAACGCGCACGCGAAAACAAAAATGCGCGTCTCACGTCCCGGCTGCGACGGTACTCATCGCGTATGCCGCCACGATCTCGCGCTGTACTCCGCCGGTCGTGGGGGAAGTGCGACGGGAACTGGTTAAGCGAAAACGACCGCCAAACCCTGGCAGTTGGCAAACGGAAAGCCAATAGCGACAACAAATTACCGGCGTATACCGTCCGGCATCCCCGGTTTGACGCGCTCTCCGCTTGACTGCTATAGTGTCGGACGGGATAGGCCAACAGACTTAACCGCCTACGGCTGTCGTGGCTTGCCTGGTTCACGACAGTTGACTTTGCCGGCGTCATTCTGCTGCGCTCACGAGTTCCTCTGCGCCCACCGTTAGTATACACGCAAGCATCCAACCTGTAAACACAATAGTTTGACTTGCAATCATCCAAGCAATCTGTCCGGCAATCATCATACAATATCGCATACCGCTTCACCCAAACATTCCGTACACCGGCTACCGATCTATGCACACCGCCACTCGTCACTTGATCCGCCGCCCCCGCGTTGACGTTGTCGTCATCGGCGCGGGCGCGATGGGCAGCGCCGCCGCCTATCACTGCGCTCGCGACGGGCGCAGCGTTCTGCTGCTGGAGCAATTCACCGTGGGCCACACGCGCGGCAGCAGCCACGGCGGCAGCCGCATCATCCGCTATACCCACGACCAGGC
>CAYJQA010000470.1:0-4790 GCA_964372065.1 uncultured Litorilinea sp. | reverse complement strand
ATGGTGCAGCGCGAGGTAGCGGAGCGCATCTGCGCCGCGCCGGGCGACCTGTCGCTGCTGGCGGTGAGCGTGCAACTTTACGCCACCCCGATCATCGTCCATCACGTCCCCGCGGGCGCGTTCTATCCCCAGCCCAAGGTGGACAGCGCGGTGCTGCGCTTGGCGGTGCGGCCCCAGCCGGCGGTCACGGCAGTGTCGCCGGCCCGGTTCTTTGCCGTGGCGCGCGCCGGGTTTAGCCAGAAGCGCAAGCAACTGGGGAACAGCCTGGCGGCGGGGCTGGCCTTGCCCAAGCCCACGGCCGTCGCGGCGCTGATTCAGGCCGGGATCGACCCGACGCGGCGGGCCGAGACGCTCTCCCTGGAGGAGTGGGGGCGCGTGTGCGTGGCCTTGGGGCAGGGCTGAACCTTTTGGCGGGCCGCGGGGGGTATGGGATAATGACGGCTAGTCCGGTGCGCACCGGCAAGCGACGTTTTGGACCGGCGACCCAATGACAAGCGAGCAGCCAACGCGCGGGCCGGGTGACGCCGCAGCCCTTCACGGCGAGCCGGTCCCCGCTCACCAACAACCGATGGAGAACCCGCTCAGCGAGCGTGAGATGGATGTGGCGCGCCTGCTGGCGACCGGCGCGTCCAACGCCGAGATTGCGCGCGAACTGGTCATCAGCCCTCACACGGTCAAGGTTCACCTCCGCAACGTCTTTGAGAAGCTCCAGGTCAGCAGCCGCACCGAGGCGAGCATGGTGCTCTTGCAGCATGGCTGGCTGATGGTCCCCGGCGTGGAGATCGCCCAAGCGCCGTCGTCGGCGGCGGCCACAGAGGTACTGCCGCCGGCGGCGGCGACCCCGGCGGATCTGCCCCGGACGCCTGCGCTCTGGCAGGTCGCCCTGGTTGCGGTGACCTTTGCCGCGGTGCTGGCGGCGCTGCTGTCGCCGCTGTGGTCGGCCCACGCCAAGACGCCGCTGGCGCTGCTGGCGGATGCCGGTGTGTCGCTGTTGGGGCGGCCCGTGGTGGAGGGTTTGCCGCGTTGGGAGCCGATGCCCACGCTGCCCCGGCCCGCCAGCCGTCTGGCGGCGGCGGTGGTGGGCAACCAACTCTTTGCCGTGGGCGGCGAGACGCTGAACGGGGTGACGCTGGACCGGACCGCGATCTTTGACCTGGCGCTGTGGGAATGGCGCAGCGGCCCGCGGCTGCCTAACCCTCGCGCCAACCTGGCCTTGACCGCCGCCGCGGACGGGACGCTCATCGCCGTGGGCGGCAGCCGGATCGACCTGGACGCGCCGCCGCCGGGGATCGTCATTTATGATGACATGCTCCTGCTGAAGCCAGGCCCAGGGGGCTCCCCGACGGCCTGGCAGACGGGCGGGCGGCTGCCTGCGCCGTTGGCAGGCGCTGCGCTCGTGGTGGCCGACGATGCGCTGTATCTCATGGGCGGCTGGGACGGCACGCGGCTGCGCGATGAGGTGTGGGGGCTGCCTGCGGTCCAAGCCGCCACGGCGACCCCCGCCGACTGGCTGGTGGTGACGCGCCTGGCGACGCCCACGGCCTTTTTGGGCGCGGCCGCGGTGGACGAGACCATCTACGTCGCGGGCGGATTTGACGGGCGGCGTGAACTGGCGAGCGCCGCCGTTTATGACATCACGCGGGCCGAATGGCGCGCCCTGCCGCCGCTTGCCACGCCGCGCGGCGGGCTGGCGCTGGCATATGATGGGGTGGCGGTGCTGGCGCTGGGGGGCGGCTGGACCCAGCCCGTGCAGACCCACGAGCGGTATGACACGCTGATCGGTCAATGGACCACGGTCCCTTCGCCCATCCGCGGGGAGTGGCGGCATCTGGCCGCGGTCGCGCGGGACGGCAGCGTCTACGTCCTGGGCGGGTGGAGCGGCGAGTATCTGGACGGCTTTCACGAATTCCAGAGCACCTTCCGCGCCCTGCTGCCCGCCATCCCGAATCAGGGCGAGGATTGACCCGCTATGTCCCAAACGCCCTACGACTACACTCACCGCACCGGGGTTCTGCCCATCTCTTGGGAAGACATGCATGGTCTGTGCCGGGCGCTGGCGCTGGCCGCCGCCCGCTTTGCGCCGGAGATGGTCTTGGCGGTGGGGCGCGGAGGCAATTACGCCGGGACGCTGGTGGCGCATATGTTGCGGGTGGAGGTGTATCCGATCCGGCTGTCGCGCCGGGTGGCCGATGTCGTGACTCATCCGACGCCGCAGTGGGTGGTGGAACCGCCGGCCGCGGTGACGGGGCGGCGGGTGTTGATTGTGGACGAGATCAGCAGCACGGGCGAGACGCTGACACTGGCGCGGGCGCGTGTCGCGGCGTCGGGCGCGGCCGCGGTGCGCACGGCGGTGCTGTATGCCCACTCCTGGGGCGTGGCGACGCCGGACTACATCGGCCTCATCAGCGACGCGCTGATCCTCAACCCCTGGGACCGCGAGATAGTGGAGGAGGGGCGGTTGGTCTTCCACCCCGAATATGCGGCGGCGTTGGCGGCGCAAGGGCTGCGGGCCGATGCGACGCTGCTCATCGCTGCGCCGGTGTATACGCTCGCCAAAGAGCGATGATCACGCCGTGGAGCGGCGATAGGGCGTCCTTATGACGCGCCGAGCCACACTCGACATGCAAATCGGATTGAATCTTGGCCGCACTTTGCAACATGAATGCGCCATAGGGCTGGCGAATTGCTTGACACTCGAGACATTCGTGCTACAGTAGAGTTCGGATAGTACGTCTCCCTCATCTTCCCCAGGGCTGTAACCTCATGGTTGGGATCGCCGGTTAGCGGGCCGCGCCGCGGCGCTCCGTACCGGCGCGGTGGCCCGTCCACCGGCGTAGGTCTGGCGTTGCGTGTGGATGCTGCACAGGAGGGGTTTCCCATGAACGCACCGATTTCATCCGGTCTGAAGACAACGTTTCTGGTCCATGCGATTGTCGGCATTCTGTTCGGGCTTGGCTATCTGCTGATTCCGACGACGGTCGGCGGCTGGTTTGGCGTCGCTATGACCGATCCGGCCTGGCGGCTGCTGGGCGCGGCGCTGCTCGGCTTTGGCATGTCGTCATGGTGGGCCTATCGCGCCAAGGAGTGGGCGCAAGTCGAGATTGTCGTGCTGATGGAGATTGTCTGGACGGTGTTGGGCACGATCGCGACGGTCTGGGCGCTGCTGACCGGTGCGCTGCCCGCGATGGGGTGGGGGAACGCCGTGATATTGGCCCTCTTTGCGGTGGCGTTCGGCTACTTCTATTCGCGCAAGAGCTAGACGCCGTCTAGCCCCGCAGCAGGCGGGCGATGCGGTCATATGAGACCGCGTAGTGCAGGATAACCGCTGCGCCGAGCAGCCATGCCGGCGTATACTGGCCCGCGTCCCACAGCCCGGCCACGGCTGCTGCAAAGAAGACCGCTTCCAGGAGCAGGCGCACCCAACCGGCGACCAGGACGGGCGGCTCCTTCTGATTGTGGAGTTCGCGGACGCGGAACGTGCCCCAGAGCGTGGCGGCGATGAGCGGCGCGGCGACGGCCAGGACCCAGCGCATAGGCCCCGGCTGCGCCGCCCATCCCCACATCGCCAATGCGACGAGCGCCGCGAGCTCCAGGCCGAAACGGAAGGCTAGGTTGAGCGGGTGTTCGGCCATGGGGCGCGTCCTTACTGACCAGTGAGGCGCAGAATCTTTTCGCGCGTCTCGCGCCAGGAGATTTTGGTGAGACCCATCTTCTCGCGCAGCCGGTCTTCGCCCAGACCGCGGCGATAGTCGCGCAGCGCGCTGGTCCAGCGCAGCGTCTCGAAGCCGACCTGGGTGGATTTGATGTTGGCGCGGGAGCCGACGTCGTCGAGCACGTATTCCAGGTTGCGCGGGGTGCATTCAAAGAGGAATCGTTCAGGCTTGTACTGCGCCAGGTATTCGGTCAGCGCGGGCAGGATGTTGGCATCCAGGGCGAGCCGGCGGTTCTTGTGCGCCTGGCGTTCGTCGGCATAGCGGATATGGACGGCGGGCGCGGTGTGGTCGTCCAGTTCAAAGTCGTTGACGAGTAGATTGGCGCATTCGCTCTTTTTCATGCCCGTTTGCAGGAGCAGCATGAGCAGGAGATAGGGCCGCGCATCCGGCTTCTTGCGGTCGAAGAGATAGTCCTGGGCGGCGCGCAGCAGGCGGCTGATCTCGTCTTCACGCAGGATGATGGGAAGGGGCGTACGCGCGGGCTGCTGGATGACGGGCGCGGCGGGGTCGGTGCCGATGACGCCGATGCCGTGCAGCCAGCTAAAGAAGACCTTGAGCGTGGTGATGCGGCGGGCGAGCGTCTTGGCGCTGCAACTCTTGCCGCGGCTGTGCTGCATCCAGTCCAAGAAGTCTTCCAGGTCGCTGGTGTTGATCTGGTGGAGCAGGGTCGTGCCGTCCATGAAGCCGACCAGGATTTTGAGGTCGTTGCGGAAGGCTTTGATGGTGTTGTCGCGGAAGCCCTTGCGCAGCATGTACTCCTCGAAGGCGGCGGCGGCGGTCGCGAGGGTGCTGTCGGCGCGTAGGGGCGGCGGCAGCTCAATGCCGGCCTCGGCGCCGGCGGCAGACACGGCGGGGGACACATCCACGGCGGGGGGTGTGTCCTGGGTCGCGGAGACTGTCTCTGATTCCATGATGATCCTCTGGTGAACAAAGACAACGGTCGTTGCGCTAGAATGCCCGTCGCGCGGCGGGCCGCCATTCGTGTAGTATTGTGTTTCGTATAGTTGGAAGTATAGTGAAGCGTGACAGGGTTGTCAAGAGGGTGGGCGCAGGACGCGGGGGCCCGGGGGGCGCTAA
>CAYJQA010000469.1:3383-4794 GCA_964372065.1 uncultured Litorilinea sp. | reverse complement strand
GTGGAAGGGACGCCGGTGGGCTATGCCGTGTGTCCCGCCGACGATGCGGACACGTCGGTCGTTACCGTCGGCGGGATGGTCTTCCAGGGCTAGGCGATTATCAGCACGCCGCGCGCCACCTTGCCCGCTTCCAGGTCGGCGAAGGCTTGGCCGATCTGGTCGAGCGCATAGCGGTGGGTGATGAGCTTGTCCACGGGCAAGCGCCCGCTGCGATAGAGCGAGATCAGCTTGGGCAGGTCCACCAGCGGTTTGGACGACCCGGCAAAGCAGCCCAAGAGGCGTTTGTTCTGGCCGATGAGCTGGCCCGCGCTGATGGGTACTTCCTCTTTGAGCGCGTGCATCCCCATGACGACCGCGGTCCCGCCCGCGCGCACGCTGTTGAGCGCCTGGGCGATGGTCGCGCCCGCGCCCACGCTGTCAAAGGCATAGTCCGGCCCCACGCGCGTCAGGCGCTTGAGCGTCTTGACGACATCCTCTTCGCGCGCGTTGACCGTGTGCGTAGCGCCTAGTTGGCGGGCAAATTCGAGCTTGGCGGGCGCGATATCCACCGCGATCAGCGGGTCGCACCCGGCCAGCACGCAGCCCAGGAGCGCACTCAAGCCGACGCCGCCGCAGCCGATGACCGCGGCCGCGCTGCCGGGCCGCACCTCCGCCGTGTTGAGCACCGCGCCCACACCGGTCAGCACCGCGCAGCCGATGACCGCACCTACCTCAAAGGAGACGTCGTCCGGCAGCGGGACCAGCCCGTTCTGGTGGATCACGGCGTATTCGCCCATGGTCGCCGAACTGAGGTAGGGCTTGAGCGCCAGCCCGTCGAGCGTGGTGTGACGCGTTGTGCCGTCGGGCATCTTGGACTGGATGGTGGTCAGCGCGGCGCGTTCACAGAGGGTGGGCCGCCCGGCGAGACAGGTGGGACACTCCAGACAGGACGGCAGCCAGTTGATCATGACGCGGTCGTCGGGTTTGACGCGGGTGACGCCCGGCCCCACAGCTTCGACGATGCCCGCGCCTTCATGGCCCAGCACGACCGGCGGCGTGGTGCGTAGCTCGCCCTTATAGGTGTGGAGGTCGGAGTGGCATACGCCCGCGGCGTGGATGCGGACGAGCGTCTCGCCGGGCTGCGGCGCGGCCAACTCGACTTGCTCGACCGTGAGCGCGTTGACCTCACGGCTGACGACTGCTTGAATCTTCATGGGCTAACGTCCTTGTGGAGAGCTGAAAAGAGTTGGCGAAGGTGATGGGCGGCCGGCGCGGCGTCAGAAGACAAACGGGACCAGTCGTTTGGTGCGCGCCCGATAGTCGCCATAGCCGGGAAAGGCCACGGCCAGCAGGGTTTCCTCATACGTCAACTTGACGACCTGATTGACGGCCAGCAGCGCGTGACGGCGCTGATGGCGGCGCTCCTGGGCCG
>CAYJQA010000469.1:1492-3373 GCA_964372065.1 uncultured Litorilinea sp. | reverse complement strand
CCCCAGCGCAGCGGCGACGGGGCCGCCAGGACCACGGCCAGGCCGACCAGCAGCAGCGCCGCATACATGGGGTGGCGAATCCAGCGATAGGGACCGTGGGCGACCATCGCCGCGCCGGCGCGCACGTCGGGCGCAATGTTGACACGGTGCAGGCGCATGGTCAGCACAGCCCACACGCCCAGGCCGCCGCCCGCCGCTTCGAGCGCCAGCAGCCAGGGCGCAGGCGCGAACCACGGCCCCGTGGCCGCGAGGGCCAGCAGACAGGCGAACTGCACGGTCACCAGGGTCCAACTCCAGGCGCGGCGCGGCATGGGGCGGACCCTACGCGTCGTTCTGCAGGCGTGCGGCCAGCGCGGGTACTTCGGTGATGGACGTCAAGGTATGGAAGCCGGGCGTGCCCGGCGCAGGCTGGTCCGCCAGCTCATGCTGCCAGGTGATGGCATAGGGCACATGGGCGGCGTGTCCGCCCACGGCGAGCACCGGCAGAATGTCGGAGCGCAGCGAGTTGCCGACCATGAGAAAGTCGGCGGCCGCGATGCCATAGCGAGCCAGGATGCCGGTGTAGACCGCGGCGTCTTTGTCGCGCACGATCTCCACATGGTCGAAGGCATCGCCCAGACCGGAGCGCGCCAGCTTGCTTTCCTGGTCGAAGATGTCGCCCTTGGTGATGAGCAGCAGACGATGATCGCGACCCAAATCGGCCACGACCTCTGCCGCGCCCGGCAGCAGTTCAATCGGCGCAGCCAGCATTTCTTTGGCGAAGCCGACGATCTGGCCGATCTCGCGGCCGCTGATGCGGCCCTCGGTCAGCTCGACGGCGGTCTCGATCATGGAGAGGGTGAAGCCTTTGACGCCATAGCCGAAATGCGTCACGTTGCGCATCTCGGTGGCGTAGAGCTGGGCGTCAATCCACTCCGCGTCGTGATAGGGGGCCAAGATGGCGCGGAACTTCTCTTGGGTCAAGGAGTAGAGGTATTCGGTGTGCCAAAGGGTATCGTCGGCGTCAAAGCCAATCGCCAGCATGGTCATGGTCCTGTCTAGCCCGCTACAGCCGCGGCTCTGCGATAGAGACCGGCCTCACGGGTTACCAACTCTAGATCGACTAGATAGCGGCGCAGCGTGGCATGATCCTCGCTGTGGCCGCTAAGTAGTTCGTTGACTTCGCGCTCGGTATAGGCGCGGCCCGGCTCAAAGTGGCCTGCCAGCCAGCGCAGGACGACGATGCGCTTGGCGAACTGGGCGGGCAACTGGACGATGCGCCCGTCGCGCACAAAGGTCGCGAGCACTTGTTCGTCCGGCGACGCGGGCGACGGCGCGGCGGGGCGCGCAAATAGCCCTTGCTTGGCGGCGCGCAGCGCCTTGACGTCCAGGCGGATGCATCCATCGGCGCGGGTCAGCAGCCCGGCCGCGACCAACTGGTTGATCTGGCGGTCCAGGTCGGCGCGTTTGCCCGGCACTTGGGCCGCCAATTCGTCCATCGGCCATGTCTTGACTGCGGCCAAGCCCAGGACGGCCAGCCGCGTTTCGTCCAACAGCAGTTTGAGCAGATCGTCAGGGTTGGGTGTCGGGTCCATCACGTCTCGACCTCACAGGGAACTTGGGGTAGGATCACGGCAGATTGTACCATCGGCGGACGGCCAAACCCAAGCGACTCCCGCGCGGGAGGGGAACCTCGGCGGTACGTATGCAGTCAATAGGGGTAGCGATGCGAGGCAGACAACCCCGGCGAGGTCCGGGAATGACAGGCAAGAAAGGACGAGGAACATGATGCGAACCTGGCTTTTGGCGGGGGTAACGTTGGCTTGGCTCACGTTGGCGGGCTGCACAGTGCAGCCGGTCACCCCGCTGCCCCCCCCCGGGCACCCCCCGGGGGGGGCCCCC
>CAYJQA010000469.1:0-1482 GCA_964372065.1 uncultured Litorilinea sp. | reverse complement strand
GGGGGCTGCACAGGGCCGCGGGCCACCCCGCGGCCGCCGCCGGTCACCCCGGGGGCGGCTACACCGACACCCACGCCTGCGGCAGAGGCGACTACCGCCGCGCCCCCGGCCGAGACGACGCCCACCCCCGCCGAACACGCGGGCCAAGAGGCGCGCAACCTGATCGCCCAGCAGACGCAACTCGACCACGACCAGATCACGATCGTCGCGGTAGAAGAAGTGGAATGGCCGGATGCCTGTCTGGGCGTCTATGGGCCGGAAGAGATGTGCGCGGCGGTGATCACGCCCGGTTTCCGCGTGGTGGTGGATACGCCGAACGGCGAGTATGTGGTACACACGGACGCCGAGGCGCGCTCGCTGCGGATCGCGTCGGCGCCCGAAGCGGCGGTGGGCGATGTGCTGGTCGAGTGGCAGCAGACCGACGAGACATGCCAGAGCGCCGTGATTGGGCGCGCGGGGGTGGCGTATGGGGCGTGTGGCGGGCTGCAACTGCCGGGGAAGCTCGCCGGCCCGGAGCGCGCTGTCGAATTGGAGGAGTTTGTCGCCACCTATGCGCCGTTTGAGGCCGACACACCGGCGGGCACGGTAGTCTTTCACGGGGCCGGGGCCAAGTCGGCGTTCTTGGAAGAACGGCGCATGATAGCCGAATGGGCGCGCTTGGTCGCGCAGGACGCCGAAGCGGGGCGCGGCGGCGCTTCGTGGGGGCTTGTCTTTGCCTGGCATCGCCAGGGCGGGATTATGGGCCACTGCGACGATCTCACCGTCTATGTGACGGGGCAGGCTTACGCGGCAAGCTGCCGCAAAGACCCGCCCGCCACCATCGCGCAGCGGCGGCTGACGACCGACGAACTGGTGAAGGTCTACCGCTGGGTGGATACCTTGGCCGCGTGGGAGTACCGCGAGGGTGATCTGATGCCCGCCGATGGGATGCTGACCACGATGGTCTTTAGCGGCGCAGGCGACGCCACCGCGCAGGCGAGCGACAAGCAGATCGCGGTGAGCTTTGCCCAGAATCTCTGGGCGAACATGACCCAGTAGCAGGGCGGTGAGGCCGCCCGTATGCTTGGCGACGTGCGGCCGGTGATTCGCCTAACGCGCAACCAAACATTGCCGCAACCACTGAACCAGAGACGGATTGCATGAGCTTTATCGGCGGGATCGTCCGTTACTTTGTCGAGCGGGGAGCCAAGAACAAGGGTTACGCCCAACTGATACACCGGCTGGAGACTGACCGGGAGGCGGTTGTGGCGCGCCGGGCGCGATACGCCCAGGGGACGGAATGTGGCCGCGCATGTCAGATGATCTGGCAACTCGCGTCCACCCGCGACGTGCCGGTCCTGTGTTGATGGACATTCAGAAAATATCCCGGTAACCGTAGGTGCGGTTTCGATACCGCACATCTGGGGTTACAGTGGCCCCGGCGGTTGAAAACCGCCGCTAGTATTATCGAACAGGCAAGAGGAAAGACCGGAACCGCCGCGG
>CAYJQA010000468.1:0-4801 GCA_964372065.1 uncultured Litorilinea sp. | reverse complement strand
CCGATCAGGGGAGTCCAGCCGCAACCGCCGTTGTCGAAGTCATCGTAGGTGATGATGCGGGGCAGCGGGTCGAAGCGGCTGAGGCGCGGGTCGGCGCGCAACAGCGCCAGACGCAGGTCGTCATTCACGGCGCAATGGCCTTCCTAGGGGGGGGGCGCGCGCTATCGCGGCGCCAGCAGGACCGTGAACGACGATCCCGCCGGACACGACGGTGTTAGGCGACCCGTTTGAGCCGGTCAAGGTACTGCTTGCGGAACTTGGAGACCTTGGGCGCAATGACGACTTGGCAATAGGGCTGGCCGCCGTTGCGCTCAAAATACTCCTGGTGATAGTCCTCTGCCGCATAGTAATTGGTCAGCGGCGCGACCTGGGTCACGATGGGGTTGGGCCATACGCGCGCCGCGGTCATGGCGGCGATGACCTCCTCGGCGGTCTGCTTCTGCGCGTCCGAGTGATAGAAGATGGCGGAGCGATACTGTGTGCCCACGTCCGCCCCCTGGCGGTTGAGCGTGGTCGGGTCGTGGATGGTGAAGAACACCTCCAGTAGCTCGCGGGAGCTCACGACGGTCGGGTCAAAGGTGATCTGGGTGACCTCGGCATGGCCGGTGCGCCCGCCGCACACCTGATGGTAGGTCGGATGGGCAACATGACCGCCGGCGTAGCCCGATTCGACGGCGGTCACGCCTTTGAGTTGGTCGTACACGGCTTCCAGACACCAGAAACAACCGCCGCCTAGTGTGGCGGTTTCGGTGACTGAAGATGGGTGCTGATGTCCGTTGGTCTGCATGGGACTCCTCCGGTGAACGGCAGCCGGAGCACTAGCGCCCCGGCTGCAACCCGTTACTCTTTCAGCACCAAATATGCAATGACTTTGAGCGATGCGCTGTCGGGCAGCTTACCGACCAGGCGCAGCCAACCGCCGAAGTGGGACACTTTGGCGAATGCCAGATCACCGGCGGCTGTGGGCAGCTCCAGCGTGGTCCCTTCATCGCACCAGTGGATGCCGTCGGGCGAAATCTGGACGCGGGCGGCGACGCCGGCCGGCATCTCGGCGGCGGCCAGGGCGCGCACAAAGTAGACGGCTTCGCTCGCCCAGGCGGCTTCGTAGGGTTCCACGGCGAAGTCGGCGCGCCACTCCACGTTGCGTTCGACCACCGCGGTAAAGCTTTGACGCATGGCAGTTCCCTTCGGGCAGGGGCTTACTCGGCCCGGCGCAGCCATACGGCCATTTCGCCAAGCTCGCGGTGCGCCCAGAGATGATAGGGAATGAGGGTCAGTCGCCGGTCGCCCAGGTCGGCGGTGAGGAGCGTCGCTCCCCCCAGGAAATCGGCGTGGTGTTCAACGCGGAAGGGCGTGCTGTCCGGCAGGAAGTATTCCTCGATCCGGCCAGGATTATCCACGGCCTCGGCGCAATAGACCACGGGGCCGCGCTCGACAGCCACGCGCAGCCAGTTGTCGAAGGCGGTCAGGTCGGTGCAGACGCGGCGCACGGGCATGGGCAGGTCCAGCGTGACCGTATCACCCGGCAGCCAGCGTCGCGTGATGACGGCATAGCCTTGCTCCAACGCGATGGGCCACGGCGCGCCGTTGACTAGGAGCGTCGGTTCCGGCGCGGGGTCGTCGATGTAGTGGTAGAGGCGGCTCGGGACCGGCCGGTTGACCGCCCAGCCGGGGATCCGCACGCGCAGGGTGAAGTCCTGCGGCTGCGCAGGCGTGACGGTGAACTCGATGTGGCCCTGCCACGGATAGTCGCTAGTTTGCGCTACTTGGACGTCCCCGCCGGCCAACGGGACGGACACTGTGCTGCTCAAGAAGAGGTTGACGTAGAGGTCACGCTCGGTGTGAGCATAGGCGTAACCGGCGAGCGACGGCAGGAAGCGCACGACGTTGGACGGGCAGCAGGAGCAATCAAACCACGGCTGGCGACCGACATCGCGGCGGTTGAACGCCACTTTGCCGTCCCACGCCAGTGGGTTGACATAGAAGAAGTGGTCGCCGCTGAGTGAGACGCCGGCGAGGAAGCCGTTGTAGATGGTGCGCTCCAGCACGTCGATGTACTTGGCGTCGCCGTGCAAGAGGAACATGCGGTGATTCCACATGGCGTTGGCGATGGCGGCGCAGGTCTCGGCATAGGCCGTGTGGTTGGGTAACTCGTAGTCGTTGCCAAAGGCTTCGCCTTGATGACGCGCACCGATGCCGCCCGTGATGTAGAGCTTGCGCCCGACTACGTTTTCCCAGATGTGACCGATGGCAGTCACATAGGCGGCCTCGTCGGTGAGCGCGGCGACATCGGCCATACCGCTGTACATATAGGCCGCGCGTACCGCATGGCCCACGGCCTCGCGCTGCAGGACCACCGGCCGGTGGTCCTGCATATAGCCAGGGTTGTCGTGGTTGCTGTAGAGCGTGCGCCCACCGTGCGCATGGCCGCGCTCGTCCAGGAAGAACTTGGCTAGGCGGAGATAGCGCGCCTCGCCCGTCACTTGGTAGAGCTTGACCAGCCCCATTTCGATTTCCTGGTGACCGGGCACGTCATAGCGTTTGCCGGGGCCAAAGACGCTGTCGATCAGGTCGGCGTTGCGCAGCGCCACGTCCAGAAGCGTGCGTTTGCCGGTGGCGCGAAAGTGGGCGACGGCGGCTTCGTACAGATGGCCCACGTTGTACAACTCATGGTTGACGCGCAGGTTGGACCAGCGTGTCTTGCCTTCGCGGTCGGCGGGGAGGCGGTCCACGGTCCCGTTGCGCTCGGCAATGGTGCGCGCTGTGTAGAGATAACCGTCCGGCTCTTGGGCCGCGGCGAACTTGGCGATCAGATTGTCGAGATAGGCGTCCAGTTCGGGGTCGGGGCGGAGATTGAGCGAATAGGCCGCGCCTTCGACGATCTTGTAGACATCGGAGTCGTTGTAGAAGATGCCTTCATGGGCGCCCGGCAACCAACCGGCGGCCTTGTCAAAGTTGCTGATGCGCCCCGTCTCTTCGCATTTGCGAAAATCATAGGGGATGGTCACGGTCCGGTTGGTCTCCAAGCGAGGCGACCAGAACGCGTCATTCACCTGGACGGCGGTGAAGGGCACAGGGCTGTAGCGATAGGTGACGCTGGTAGTAGACATAAGATTGCACCCAAAGACCGGACGAGAAGCACACACGCTTCTCGTCCGGCGGCAGGTTTAGGCGCGGGCGGCGAACTTCGCGGCGCGCAACGTCTCTAAGGCCGAAGCTGCGCCCGACATGAGGAAGCCGATGTCGCTGCCGGCCGTGATGAACTGGAAGCCCAACTCGGCGCGGGCGACGCCGTCGGCGACGGAGCGCCCGGCGATGCCCGGAATCTTGCCCGTGTTGCGACAGGCCTTGAGGACGGCCTGTAGGGCAGCGGCGTGTTCCTCGCGCTGGTCCATCTGGCTGGGGTGGAAACCAAGCGAGAGCGACAGGTCGGACGGGCCAAGCCAACAGCCGTCTACGCCGGGCGTCGCCATGATGGCTTCGGCGTTCTCCACGGCCTGCTTGGTCTCGATCTGCACGGCCACAAAGATCTGATCGTCGATCCAGTCGGAATAGTCGTTGCCGTAGGCCTTGGCGCGGCCCCAGCCCCAGGAACGGTCGCCGATGGGCGGGAAGCGACAGGCGCGGGCCGCGGCGGCGGCGTCTTCAGGCGTGTTGACCATGGGGATGATGATGCCCATCATGCCTTCGTCCAGGAGGCGGCCAATCAGACCGTACTCGTTGTAGAGGACGCGGGCCATGGGAATCGCCGGGCTGTGGGTCGTCGCCATGAGGGCCAGGTTGAGCGAGTCCTCGCCCCAGGTGCCGTGTTGGCGGTCCATGAGTAGGAAGTCGGCCCCAGTATAGGCGAGCGTCTCAACCGCCGCGGGGGAGCCAAGACCGATTCCGAAGCCGAAGGCGGGCTTGCCTTGCAGCATGGTTTGTTTGGCCGTGTTGATGCGCATGTGGTGCTCCAAACTAGTGGGACGGAAATGGATGGGAAGTTATTCGGTCACACCGTTGAGCGCGAGTTCACGCGCACGGTGGCAACTGACCCAGTGATTGGGCAACACTTCTTCCAACTGGGGCGTGTCGCTCTTGCATCGCGCGATGGCATGGCGGCAGCGGGGGTGAAAATAGCAGCCGGACGGCGGATTGGCGGGGTCGGCCACCTCGCCCTCCAAGATGATGCGCTGCGAACGCAGACGTGGGTCGGGCTTGGGCACGGCGGAGAGCAACGCTTCGGTATACGGGTGCATGGGCGCATGAAACAGCTCATTCGTCTGGGCGACTTCTACGATGCGCCCGACGTACATGACGGCGACCCGGTCGCTGACATGCTTGACCACGCTCAGGTCATGCGCCACGAACAAATAGGAAAGGCCCAGTTCGTTCTGGAGGTCGAGGAGCAAGTTGACGATCTGCGCCTGGACGGAAACGTCCAGCGCCGAGACAGGCTCGTCGGCGACGATGAGCGCCGGGTTCAGGGCCAAGGCGCGCGCGATGCCGATGCGCTGGCGCTGGCCGCCGCTGAAGGCATGAGGATAGCGGTTGAGATAGGCTTGAGGCAGCCGCACCAAGTCCAGCAGTTCCTTGACGCGTTCCCGGCGCTGGGTCGTGCTGCGCATGCCGTTGACCAGGAGCGGTTCGCCGATGATGTCGAAGATGGTCATGCGCGGGTTGAGCGACGAATAGGGGTCCTGGAAGATCATCTGCATCTCGCGGCGCAGCGGACGCAGTTCGGACTTACGGAGCTTGGCCAGGTTGACGGTCTGGTCACCGCCGGTGCGATAGTTGATCTCGCCGGCGGTGGGCGTTAGGG
>CAYJQA010000467.1:298-4817 GCA_964372065.1 uncultured Litorilinea sp. | reverse complement strand
TCCTCATCCGCGGTCGTCGTCGGCATGGCCGTCACGCTAGCCCACAGCGCCGGACTCCCCGCGACCGGCACGGCCTTTGCCCGCGCCTGCGCCGACGCAGAATGGTATGTAGGGACGCGCGGCGGCATCATGGACCACTTCGCCGCTATCCTCAGTCGCCAGGGCCACGCGCTCTTTCTGGATTGCCGCCCCACGCCCACCGGCGACTACATCACGCGCCATATCCCGTTTCCCGCCGACTACCGGCTGGTCGTGGTGGATTCCGGCGTGCGCCACGACAACGTGCGCGGCGAGTACAACCTGCGCGTCGCCGCCTGTCGCGCCGGGGTCGGGCTGCTGCGGGTAGCGTATCCCGACATCACCCATCTGCGCGACGTGCAGGCCGTCGCCTGGTCCGATCTAGCGCCCCTGCTGCCGGACGTCACGACCGCGGGCGCGCTGGCCGCCGCCGGGATCGAGTTGGGCGAGATCCCCGGGCTAGACACGGCTGCACCGCTGCGGGTCGCTGCCTGCTGCCGTCACGTATGGCACGAGAACGCCCGCGTGCTGCATACGTTGGAGATGCTCCAGGCAGACGACGTGGTCACGGTCGGCGCGGACTTTCAGACGGCCCACGCCAGCGCCCGCGACGATTACGCCATCAGCACGCCGGAACTGGACTTCCTGGTCGCAACCGCCGTGGGCGCCGATGGGTGCGTGGGCGCACGGCTAACCGGCGCGGGCTGGGGCGGCTGTATTGTCGCGCTGGTCGCCGCCGCGGCCGTGGACAACCTGGCCGCGCGCCTGTGCGCTGCCTATGACGCCCGCTTCAACCGCATTCCCGCCGTCTTCCTGTGCCAGGCCGGACCGGGCGCAGGCATGGTGGGCGAGCTAACGCTCTAGAACTGGAAGACGTGACATGACCCGTCCGCTCGAAATGGTGGTACTGGGAGCCGGCAATCGCGGCGCGACCGCGTACGCGACCTATGCCTTTGCCCACCCGGAAAACGTGCGTTATGTCGGTGTGGCGGAACCGGACCCCATCCGCCGCCGCCGCTTTGCCGAGGAGCACGACCTGGACGAGGCGCACTGCTTTGCCTCGTGGGAAGAGCTACTGGACCGCGGCCAAATGGCCGACGCGGCCATCGTCACTACGCAGGACCAGATGCACGTCGCGCCCGCCGTGGCCGCCATGCAGGCGGGCTATCACGTCCTGTTGGAAAAGCCCATGGCGCACACGTTGGCCGGGTGCGTCGAACTGGTGCAGACCGCCGAGCGTACCGGCCGCGTGCTCCAGATCTGCCACGTGCTGCGTTATTCACCATTCTGGCGCGCGCTCCATGCCGTCGTCGAGTCCGGCCGGCTGGGCGACATCATCACCGTGGAGCATCGCGAGAATGTGGCCTATTGGCACATGGCGCATAGCTTCGTCCGCGGCAACTGGCGCAACGAAGCGCTCTCCAGTCCCATGATCCTCGCTAAGTGCTGCCACGACCTGGATATCCTGGTCTGGAACCTGGCCGCGCCGGTGCGGCGGCTCAGTTCGGTCGGCTCGCTCATGCACTTTCGGCGCGACCAGGTTGGCCCGGAGATTCCCGCGCGCTGCACCGACGGGTGTCCCATCGAGGCGCGATGTCCTTTCTCGGCCATCGGCATCTACCTGGAGATGCGTCCCTTTGCGGAACTGCGGCGCGACCCGACCGCCCGCGGCGTCGACCTGGCCGCGCCCAACGTGTGGCCGTTTACCGTGCTCTCGCCGGATGTGAGTGCTGCCGGACGGCTGCACGCCATCGAGCACGGGCCATACGGTCGCTGTGTCTACCGCTGTGACAACGATGTCGTGGACCATCAGATTGTGACTATGGAACTGGAGACGGGCACATCCGTGGCGCTGGTGATGCACGGCCATTCCAACGAGGAGCATCGCTCGCTGCGCTATGACGGCACGCGCGCCACGCTGCGGGCGCGCTTTGGCGACCACTCCGGAATCGCTATCCACGACCATGCGAGCGGCAGCGTCGAAATGGTCCCGCTTGACCAAGACGGCGCGGGTCACGGCGGCGGCGACCACGGCCTCATGGCCGATTTTGTGCGCGTGCTGCGCGGCGAGATCCCGCCGCTCACCAGCGCACGTGTGTCGCTGGAAAGCCATCTGCTCGCGTTTGCCGCCGAAGAAGCGCGCCTCAACCATACGGTCGTCGATATGCCGGAGTTCCGCCGCCGCGCCGACCGTCCGGCGACCGCGGCCTAACCTGTCTTAGCGACCACGTTCCGCCGCCAACCACCCAAGTCAGGGGGAGTGTAGCACCTATGAAACCCGTTGTTTGGTACGAATTCACCGTGGACGAAGCCAACCGCAAGCGGCTGGAGGCGGTCGCGCAGATCGTCTGTGGCGGCGCGGTCACGGCCAATCACGACGTCTTTGCGACGGTCATCTCCGCCGTGCTGGACGCCGGTCCCGCGTTTATGGACAGCATCGGCCCCGGCCTGCGGGTCATTGCCCGCCCCGGCATCGGCACGGATAACGTGGACCTGGCTGCCGCCACCGCGCGCGGCATCCTGGTCATCAACACGCCCACCGCGCCCACCGAGTCCACCGCCGAACACGCGGTGGCCTTGATCCTGGCCGCGGCCAAGCGCGTCATCACCGGCAGCCGCTTCCTGGAAGCGGGCAACTTTCCGCGCAGCGCCATGTTGGGGATGGAACTGCGCGACCGCGTGCTGGGCGTAGTCGGTTTTGGCCGCATCGGTCGTCGCGTGGCGGAGATCTGCGGGCTTGGCCTCAAGATGAAGATTCTGGTCTACGACCCGTTCATCAGCGGCGGCGAGACGCCCGGCGTCGAGTTTGCCAAGAGCCTGGACGACTTGCTCGCCCGCGCCGACGTGGTGACGCTCCATCTGCCGCTGACGGCGGAAACGCGCGGGCTGATCGGCGAAGGCCAACTGCGCCGGATGCGCCCTGGTTCCTACCTGATCAACGCCGCACGCGGGCCGGTGGTAGACGAAGCCGCGCTCATCCGCGCCCTGGAGGACGGCCACCTGGCGGGCGCAGGGGTGGATGTCTTCGACCCCGAACCGCCCGACGGCGACAACCCGCTGCTGCGGATGCGGAACGTGGTCTGCACGCCGCACATTGCGTCGTTCACCGACCGCGGCCAGGAGACCATGCGCACCGGCATCGTGGACCAGTTGCTCCAACTGCTGGCCGGCGAACGCCCGCCCAATATTGTCAATCCCGCGGCCTGGCCGGGTCGCATGGCGGCGAAGCCCTGAGCCATGCCCACGATTGCCGAAACCGTCGCCGGGCAACTGCACGCCGCCGGGGTGTGCCGTGTCTTTGGCCTCCCCGGCGGCGAGACGGTCGAGTTGTTGGACAGCCTGCGCCTGTGCGGAATCGATTTCGTCCTGACGCACAACGAATCGGCCGCAGTCTTTATGGCGGACGCCTATTGCCGCGTGGCGGGCGGCGTGGGCGTCGTCTTGACCACGCTGGGACCGGGCGCGGCCAATGTGGTCATGGGCATCGCCCATGCTTACCTGGATCGCGCCCCGGTGGTGGTCATCACGGCGCAGAAACCCGCCGCGCTCCTGCCTGACTACACGCACCAGGTAATCGACCTGCATGCACTCTTCCGGCCCATCACCAAATGGACCGCACGCATCACGCCGGACAACGCGCCAGGCATCGTCCAAGCTGCGTTTGCGCGGGCGTTGGCGGGGCGGCCTGGCCCGGTTCACCTGCAACTCAGCAACGAGGACGCCGCGCTGCCCGTAACGGCTGGCGCGACCATTACGCCCGCGCCGCGGGCACAACGCGCGCCGGATACCGCCGCCATCGCCCAGGCCCGCCATCTCCTAGAAGCGGCGCGGCGGCCGGTGATCGTGGCGGGGTTGGGGCTGGAGCCCCAGCGGCCCTATGCCCAACTCGCGGAGCTGGCCGAGACGCTCGGCGCGCCCGTTGTTGTCACGCCCAAGGCCAAAGGTGCGCTCCCCGACACGCACCCACTGGCCGCCGGCGTCGTCGGCCTGACCCGCTCCGACCCGGTCTATGCCGTGCTGGACGAGGCAGACTGCATCCTAGCCGTGGGCTTTGACGTGGTGGAGTTGGTCAAGCCCTGGCAGACCAATGCGCTCCTGATCTGGCTCGCGCCCTGGCCCAACCACGACCCCACGATCCCGGCCGCGGTGGAACTTGGCGGCGACCTGGGCGACCTGTTGGCGCGGCTCGTCGACGGCGACTATCGCCCAGACCCGGCATGGGGAGCGGGCCGCGTTGCCGCGCAGCAGAGTCGCCCTATGCCGCCGCTGCCCGCTCCGCGGCCGGGACGCTTGTTGCCGCAGCAGGTATTGGCGGCGCTGGCGGAACATCTGCCCGCCGACGCCCAGATGGCCGTGGACGTAGGTTCGCACAAGATCTATAGCTCGCTGGATTGGCCCACGCGCACGCCGAATACCTTCTTTCTCTCCAACGGGCTGTCCAGCATGAGCTTCAGCCTGCCCGCCGCGGCCATTGCCATCAGCAGACTTAGCTCGCGATCCG
>CAYJQA010000467.1:0-288 GCA_964372065.1 uncultured Litorilinea sp. | reverse complement strand
CACAGATGGCCGCGCCGTCGCGGCCCACCGTTTGTCTCACCGGCGATGCAGGCATGGCGATGGTCATGGGCGAGTTAGGCGTCATGGCGCAGCGCCAACTGCCCGTGCTGGTCGTGGTGCTCAACGACGGCGCGATCGACCTGATCCGCTCCCATCAAGTGCGGTCGGGCAAGCCGGTCTTTGCCACCGAGTTCGCCCCGCCCAACTATGCGGCCATCGCCGCGGCCTACGGCCGGGCCAGCGCGCGGGTGACGGACGTCGTTGCGCTGCATGCCCCGATCGCCGCCG
>CAYJQA010000466.1:0-4828 GCA_964372065.1 uncultured Litorilinea sp. | reverse complement strand
CACCATCGCCGCTTCCAACAAGTCTTTAGGGATGGTCTGGAGCGCGGCCAGGAAGAGAACCATGTGATAGCCCTGCGACCACCAGCCGGAAAGCAGCACAAACGACACCTTAGCCCAGAAGGGGTCCTGCAGCCAGGCGATGTTCTCCAGTCCGAAAGTACTAAGGATGTAGTTGACCATCCCCGTGTCGCGGTCAAAGAGATAGCGGAAGATGACGGCGACTACCACCGCCGAGGTCACTTCGGGCACATAGAAGGCTGTGCGAAAGAGACCGCGCCCGCGCACCAGTTTGCTGTTGAGCGCGACCGCCAACAACAGCGGTGTCCCCACCTTGAGCGGAAAATCAAAGAGCAGCAGGATCAACGTATTACGGATCGATTCCCAGAAGATCTTGTCTTGGAACAGCTCGGTATAGTTGCCCAGCCCGCGGAAACGCATGGCCGTCAGGCCGTCCCAGTGGTGGAAGCTGAGATAGAGCGAGAAGAGCAGGCCAAACAGGCCGAAGACGGAATAGAGGATGAAGAACGGCGAGATAAACATATAGGCGGCCCAGTTCTTGCGGATGCGCCGCCAGAGTCCTGGCTGGGCTGCCGAGCGGGCCGGCCGGACCGCGCTGCGCCGGTCGGCGGCGGATGCGTTCATGCGCTGGCTCCTGGGATCGTTAGGGTTGGCGGTGACAGCCGCTCCGGAGAGCAGCTGTCACCCGTATTCGCCAATCGGCTAAGCTGTGTCTTGGCAAACCCAAGACACTCTTTCGTCATTCCGTTCACGCAGTGGTGCGAAGCACCGGAGTCTGCGAGGAAGAATCTCTCTGGCGTCATCGCCGGCTCAGCGGGATTCCTCGCTAACACTCGGAATGACAGGCTATGGACACTGCCTACACGCGCGCCTTCAGCAGATCCTCGAACTGAAGCGCGGCATTGTCGAGCGTCTGCTGCGCCGTTTGGTCCCCGGCGACCAGTTTGATCATCTCGGCCATCAGCGCCTTCTCACATTCGGTGTATTCGGGCGGCATGTAGTTGACCGGCGCGCCTTGGGTCAAGTCGTTCGCCCGCTGGCGCAGGTCGGTGCCGAAGAAGGTCATGGCGTCCTGCCAGAAGTAGTCGCCTTCCATGAACTTGGTATAGGCGGGCAGCACGAACTCCCGGTCCATGGATTCCTGCATATAGGCATCGTCATAGGCGTAGTTGGTGTACTCGATGAACTTCCAGGCTAGTTCGGGCTGCGCCGACTTGGCCGGGATGATCCAGTACATCGCGCCCTGCCAGATCGACGCGTTCTCCACACCGGACTCGATGGACGGGACGCGCAGGATGTCCCACTTGCCCGCGGTGTCAGGCATCTGCACGCGCGGCTCCGAGCCGTACCAGTAGGGCATGATCAGACAGGCGATGTCGCCTTTGGCCGCGGCGTCATACCAGGCCGGCGACCACAGTTCCATGTCGCGCGCCACCCCCGACTTGACCAGCCGCAGCCAGGTTTCGAGACAGTTCACGTTCTTTTCGCTGTTGACGACCACATTGTCGTCGGCGTCAAAGAAGCCCGTCCCCTCCTTGGAGAAGATCAACGCCTGCAAGTTGTAGTCCAACGAGCCGATGGTAGTGAAGGGGGTCATGTGGTGGGCGTCGTCGGTGAGCTTAGCCCCCAGGGTGATGAAATCTTCCCATGTCTTGACTTCGTTGGGGTCCACGCCCGCTTCCTCAAAACGGTCCTTGCGATACCAAAGCACTTCGGGTGCATAGCGCCGCGGCGCGCCGTATTGCTTGCCATCCACTAGGCCGCCATCCCACAAGAAGGGTAGGATATCGTCCTTATAGGGGGCTAGGAAGTCGTCCAGTTCCATCAGTTGCCCGGTGCGTGCGAACTTCTGGTAATAGTTAGAGTCGATCCAGGCGCAGTCGGGGAGACCGGCCCCGGCTACCAGCGAAGTATAGAACGTGTTCTCATAGTCGGCGACGATCTCAGGGTTGGCGATGTAGCCGGGGAATTTCGCCTCATAGCCCTTTTTCATCAACTCGCTGATCGGCTCGTCCCACGCCCAAAAGAGCAGTTCCTGACTCTCCTCGCCCTCTGCGGCGGGCGCTGCCGCGGGGGCCGCCGCCGGCGTGCCGCACGCCCCTAGCCCCACCAGGGACAGCCCCGCCCCGGCCAGGGCTGCGCTCTGCATAAAGCGCCGCCGGGTGAACCGTGAAGACCTTGCCATGAATTGCCTCCTTTGATCGATGCGATGAACGGCAGCGCGGCGCGCCGCCGGTAATGCGCCGCGAAAACAAGACCGCCCCGGCGAGGATCACTGCCGGTGAAGCAAATCGAAACGGAGCCACCAACACGGAGTCGGGTCGCGGTATGGGCGACGATAAAGCGGGAGGCTCGCCGTCCGCACGCGAACTCGACGTGATTATAATCACGTCCAACGGGCGGCGCAACCGGGCTTTTTGGGGGGTCTACTCGACGCGCAGGGGGCCGATCAGCAGCCGGTCCGCGCCCACCGCGCCGGCATCGGTGAGCAGCGTCAGGCGGTCAAAGTCGGGGCGCGTATAGAGGCCCAGCTCAATCTGGTACGCGCCGGGCGGCGTTTCCGGCGGCACAGTGAAGGCATAGGTGATCGCCACGACCGCGCCGGGCGTCCAGTCTGTGGTGGGCGGTGCGGGCCGTTCGTCGTGACCGCCAAACATGCGCCGGTCCCTGTCCAGCAGGTGGACAAAGGTCGTGTAATCGCCCTGGACCGGACCGCGCGTCCGCCAATAGAGCGTGACGGTCAGCACGTCGCCAGGATGCAGCAGACGGCGGTTAAAGGTGTAGCCCGCCAGCGTCACATTGTCAGCAAATGCCGCGTCCACCGCGTTGGGCACACTCCCCGGCGCGACGGCGATGGCAGCCGCGCCAAAGCGCACGGCGCGGTCGCGGATCGCTGCGCCCGTGGCCGCGGTGATCGCCAACCGGGGCTGGTCGGGCGCATACGCGTCATACAGCCCCACCGCCCAATGCCCGCGGTTGGGCGTGTAGGCGGTGGCCGGAATCTGCACGCCATACTCCTCGACGCGCAGTTCGCCGGGCCGCCAGCCGCCGGTCGGGCTGAGACCGCCGCCGGGCATGGTGTCGCGCTGGCCGATGATCAGACCGTCTTCGTCCACCAAGTGGACAAAGATCGAATAGTCGTGACCGGGGGTGGCGGTGGCGCGCCAGGCCAGCGTGACGGTCGCGACCTCGCCGGGCAACAGCGTGGCGGGCGCGGCCTCCATGCCCACTAGCTCGATGCCGTCGGCAAAGGCGACGTCCACCGGCATCAGATGGGCCGGGACGCTTACAGCTAGGGGCGGCGGCGTATAGGCCGGAATGATGATCCACCCCGGCGTGACCAGGCTGAGCAGCGCCAGACAGCCTGCCGCCGTCCAGCCCAGCGGCCGCGCGCGCCGGTCGGCGCAGCCCACCGCGACCAGCCAGACCAGCGCCGGCGCGGCCGGGAAGAAGTAGCGGCCCTGGGCCGCGGGTGCGATCACCATGAAGCGCACCCAGGAGACAAACAGCGCCAGCGACCACGTGGGCAGCAGCGCCGCCGCCCACCCGGCCGCATCCAGCCGGACCAGCCGCCGCCGGTGACGCCACACCGCCGGCAGCGCCCCCGCGACAATCAAGATCGTCAGCGCCACGAAACACCGGTAGACCCATGCAGGGTAGGGCACGTTCATCCAGCCGAACAGCCCCCAGAACGACAAAAAGAGGCTGCCCTTCTCCCCCAGGATCGTCGCCCACCCGGCGCGCTCGGCGCGCAGCAGGATGTTCGCCTGCCAGATGTTCCATGCCAGCGGGTCGCCATAAAGCAGCCAGTTGCGGGCATACCACCAGCCGCCGATCGCCGCGGCGGGGGGGGCCACCCAGATCGCGGCGTCCAGGATCACACGCCACGACCGGCCTCGCCACGCCAGCCCCAGGATCACCAGCCCCGCCAGACCGATCAACCCCAGGCTGCTCAGCTTGCTTAGGGCGGCCAGGCCGAGCAACACACCCAGCCACGCAAAGCGGCGGGCGCGGTCCGCGGCGGTGGGCGGCGCGATCGTCAGCGCAATCAACTGCCACAGCACAAGACTCGCCAGCGCGTTGACCGCATTGTCGTTGCTGGCCGCCGCGCTGATAAAGACAAACTGCGGGATGAACGCCATGACCGCGGTCCCCACCAGCGCAGGCCACGGCCCGGTCAGTAGCGCCACCCCGCGATAGCCCGCCCACAGCGTGATCGCCCCCAGCGTAACGGAGAAGAAGCGCGCCAGGTGCAGCGCCAGGATCGACCCGCGCCAGGGCCACTGCTCATCGGCATGGTGGATCTGATAGTTCAGGTTGGTCCCCCACTGCCGCTGGCCGATGCCGCGGTGCGGGTTGGCGCGGGCATAGAACGCGGGGAAGTCGGATTGGTCGATCCACGCTGTCAGCGCGGCCGCGGCCAGGTAGTAGCCGGGGGCCAGGACGCCCTGCTGCCGCCAGAGCGCCTGCGTGTTGGCCGCAGAGATGGGCAGCCCCTGCCCCGTGGCAACGTGCTGGATAAACGCGTAATGCCAGATTTCGTCGGGTGTCTCAAAGATCGGCGTGGTCACGCTGTACAGACCGGCGACCAGCGCAAAGAGGGCCAGCAGGCCGGGCAGCGCCCAGACCGGCGGTTGCGATGATGATGTCGGCGTCGCCGCTTCCGGCGCGCGGAGCCTAGCTTCCATAGGTCTGGCGACGAGCGACCGTCATGGTCGCCACAGCCACAGATAGTAGGCCAATGTAGCCAGATAGCGCGGCCATACATCCTTGACGCGGAAGTTGGATTCGCCGTTGGCCCGGCGATACT
>CAYJQA010000465.1:3977-4853 GCA_964372065.1 uncultured Litorilinea sp. | reverse complement strand
CCCTGAGCGACAGCGAAGGGTCCCGGTGGCGCACCGGAGAAGGGGATGCTTCGCTTGGGCGCCCCCTGGGCACAGCATGACAGATTGCAGACACTACCTAGTCGCCGCGGTGACCGGCGCTTAGGTAGGGAGGATGGGGCGGGCTATGCCATATCTGCCGGGAGGTAGAACACGAAGCGGCAGCGGCTATCCCCCTTGAGGACGCTCTCGAGCACTTCCCCGTGGAGTTCCTGACCCAGCCCCGCCAAGTAGTGGCTGGCATGGCCCATACTGCAATCACAAATCTGCGGCGAGAGCGGCCGCTCGTCTAGGATGGCCTGCCGCGCCAGGGGGCAGTGACAGGCATAATAGCGTTTCAGCTTGGGATCGGTCTCGTGCAGATAACGTTCGGCGTTGTAGGGGATCTTCGTGATGTAGACCTTGTTGCCCTCGCGCTGCCCCACCTCCATCGCTGGGTCACGCTTGACATAATCCAGCACTTCATCGGTGATCGCCACCGTGTACCAGAGCCGGTTTTCGTCATGCAGCCGGGTGAGCAGGCTATCGCGTTCGCTCCGTTTGCGCGCTAAGAACTCGTCGATGTCCTCACACTGGCGGTACAACTCTTTGTCCGCTTCATCGCTCCGCTGCCAAACGTGCGCCGGGATCCCATGCTGAACCTGGAACCACGCCGCGCTCATCGCGGCGGGCGTGAGTTCCCGCGCCATTTGCTCCGTAAGCGTGCGCGTATAGGCGCACCGCTCAGGTTCGTCCGCTCCCAGCGGCGGCCACTCCTCAATAAATACCCGATCGCGGACTGCCTGGCCGTGCTGCTGTGCGAGCGCATCCGCCAATACGGCCAGCGCATTGTGGCAGTCCATCACCTCGATGAAGGCC
>CAYJQA010000465.1:0-3967 GCA_964372065.1 uncultured Litorilinea sp. | reverse complement strand
ATACAAGGGACGAGCGCCAAGCCAGCCGGCATAGTCACGCAGGGCTGCGAAATTCTCCAGGGTGTTGCGTTTCGCCGCGATGAGGCGGTGGGCGAAGCTCTCCACCACGGCTTTCGCGGTCGTGCCCGGCGCGTCCCAGTCGACGACGGCAAGATACCTGACAAATTCGTCGATGACCGCCATGTGTTCCGCAGCCGCGGCATCGGGGATCCCCTGCGCTTGCAGATGCGCGCGGTAATCCACCATTTTCATTGGATGGCCTCCTTCGCCTTACTCTCCGGCTGTACCAGGACGGAGACCACTGCCACGGTGGGTGTGGAACGGCCTGGGCGCATGGCCGGGCGATAGTGGCACAGATCGACGGAACAGACGCGCAATGATCGTAGGATGCGGTGCTTGTAGTCTAGACCATATGTTCGCTGTCGTCAAGGGTTGCGCTTCAGAAAAGGTGTGTGCATCGGCGGCGGTAGGCGGTTGCGTTCACCGCCAAGATGGGGTAGAGTGGGGGCCATCCCTGTAGGGTTCAAGTGAGCGGATAGGGCGCGGTTGTGGCGCGTCCGCGGTGGTTGCGGGGTGTATCTCTGGTTGCCGAAGCGGTCCATGATTGCTATAGAATTTGCGACGCTGCACCGTGCGGGGCCGCAAAAAGTTATGTCCCGCAAACATGTGAAAATTTGCGCGAGTGAAAAGCCGCCTGCTATAATCGCCCTACCGTTGACAGGGGGCTGCCGGATGCGCCATATACCAGTGGTACGGGGGAGGCAGCGGCCGGATGAGCAGCAGTGATGGAACGGTCGGCGACCAATCCGCCGTGCAGCCGCCACGCGTTAACGTCGGCAAACTTTTGCAGCGATTTGTGGTCAGCCTGGTCTTGCCTTTTGGCGCGGCGGTGTTGGTAGACCACCTGATCGGGAGCGCGCCGCTGCTCACGGTGGCCGCGATTGTGATCTGTTTGCCGCTCGCGACGGTGGTGGTGAGTCGGGCGGCGCTGAAGGAAATGGGACGCGTCATCGACGCGGTCGCACCCGCAACGGGGTCGTCCGAGGATAGCGTGTCCGGCCCGGAAGAAACAACCGGCGTTCCACGCCCAAACTAAAGAGCCGGCAGGCGTTGGCCGCCTGCCCACGACCAAAGGGAAAAACAAGCATGGAATCTGTCCAGAGCGCTACGAAGAACATCTGGGATAGAATCAAGGCTTGGGTCGAGGAGAATCCTCGGCGCGCAGCGATCTGGGCCGGCGGGATCGTGCTCTTCCTGCTCAGTTTCGTGATCCGGGCCGAGGCGCCCCATGTGTCGTTGGCGGGCGAGGCGCTCTTCTCGGCGGGGCCGCGCTGGCTGACCAACTCGCTGGTGACGACGGTGGTGGTGGATCTCATCGTCATCGTGCTGGCGTTGCTGGCGACGATGCGGATGCAGATCGTGCCGCCCACCTGGCAAAACATGATTGAGATGACCATCGAGTGGCTGTATGGGCTGGCCGAAGGTGTGGCGGCCTCACAGGCGCGCAAGTTCTTCCCGTGGGTTGCCACGGTCTTCTTTTTTGTCATCGTGAGCAACTGGTTTGGCCTGTTCCCCGGTGTGGGCAGCATCGGCTACTATCACGACGGCGAGGCAGCCGAAGAGCATGCCATCGTCCTGAGCGAGAAGCTGGCGATGGTCAACGGCACGCTGATCTGGACGCAGCCCCAGGACCAGGCGACGGATCAGCCGGTGGGGTTGGCCGCGGCGGAAGCAGAAGGTCACCGGAAGTTTGTGCCGCTGTTCCGTCCCCCCAGCGCCGACCTGAACACGACCTTTGCGCTGGCGCTGGTGATCATGACGATGGTGCAGGTCTTCGGTGTGCAAGCCTTAGGCGGGGGCTACTTCAGCAAGTTCATCAACTTCCGCGGCGAAGGCTTTATGAAGTGGATGAATGGGATTGTGGGCATCTTGGAGATTATCTCGGAAATCTCCCGGATCATCGCCTTCGGCTTTCGTCTATTTGGCAATATCTTTGCCGGCGAGATCATCTTGGCGACCATGGCCTTCTTGATCACGTTCCTGCTGCCGATTCCGTTTTACATCTTGGAGTTGTTCGTTGGGTTTGTGCAGGCGTTGGTGTTTGCCATGTTGGCGCTGGTCTTCTTCTCGATGGCGACAATTAGCCACGGGCATGACGATTCGCACGGCCACGCGGCGCACTGAGTTAGTTTGCTTGAGGCGCTGCGGCGCCTGAAACGGTCCCTATGCGGATCGACATTTGAGCTACTTTTTCACGCAGAGCTAACACGCAAAGCTAAGGAGACAACGAATGGACGCTGAAGCGCTGAAGCAGTTGGGCGCCGCCCTTGCCATCGGTTTGGGGACGATTGGCCCCGGCATCGGCATCGGCTTGATCGGTTCGAAGGCGATGGAAGCCATGGGGCGCAACCCGGAAGCCGCCGGCACGGTCCAGACCAACATGATTCTGGCGATTGCGTTTGCGGAAGCCTTGGGCATCTTCGGCCTCGTCGTGGCGTTGCTGCTCAAATTCGTCTAGACCGAATCCTGGCGATGCGGCTTGGGCAGGGTATAGGGGGCGCAGCCCTCTTGCCCGCACCGGCGGACGCGTCGCTCAGTCTCAAAGGAGGCTACCCTTGGACGCACTTGGTATTACACCCGGCCTTCTTGTGGCGCAGATTGTCAACTTTTTGTTGTTGGTCGTCATCTTACGGCTGGTGCTGTATGCGCCCGTGATGAAGATGTTGGACCAGCGCAAGGAGCGGATCGCGCAGAGTATGCGCGACGCCGAGCGCGTGGCGGCTGCGGCCCAGGAAGCCGAGGCGGAAAAGGCGAAGGTGCTGGATGTGGCCCGCCGCGAGGCGCAGGACATTCGCGCCCAGGCGACCCGTGACGCCGAGAAGATCGCCCAGGACATTCGCAGCCGCGCCGAGCAGGAAGCGACTGACATTCGCATAAAGGGTCAGGCCGACGCGCAGAAGCAGGCGCAGGCGACGCTGGCCGACGCCAACAAGCAGATCGCCGAGCTGGCGATCCTCGCCACCGAGCAACTGCTGGGGCGCGAGCTGGCGAAGAAGGACGAACAGGCGCGCTTTGTGTCTGAGTTCTTGGCCCAGCAAGGCGGGGGCAAATGAGCGACAAACAAGCGCAGCAGGCACAGCGCTATGCCCAGGCCGTCTATCAAGCGGTGCTGGAGCAATGGCAAGCGGCGCTGGAGCAAGTTCAGGCTGTACTCAGCAAGGACCCGGACCTTTATGCCTTGGTGATGGACGGCAGCAAGGATTTCAGCGAACGGGCCAAGGCGCTGGAAGCTGCGCTGCCGGCGGGCCTCCCGTCGGAGGTCGTCAACCTGGTTAAGCTGTTGCTGCAGGAAGGCGATCTGGGGCTGCTGCCGGATGTCGCACTGGCGCTCAACCGCACGGTGGGCGGGCGTGAAGCCCCCACCAAGGCCGAGATCGCGAGCGCCGTGGAGTTGTCCGCCAAAGAAAAAGAAGCGCTGCGCGGTGCGCTGGCGAAGCAGTTTGGTAGTGACCTGGTCTTCAGCTTCACCGTGGATGCAGCCCTGATGGGCGGTTTGCGCGTGCGGGTGGGGGATCGGCTGATCGATACCTCTATTGCGAGCCGGTTGGCTGCCTTGCGAGAGTCGCTCTCGTCGGTGGTCCGCTGACCCGGCGCCGGTTCGCATGGGCGCAGGGCAGGGTGCTTTGCGCCGGCGTACACCCTTGCAGCCATGCCGGAACGCCGGCTCCACAGCGCGGCACCGCACCGGCATGGTTGTTTGGATACTTGCCTGTTTAGGGGGAAAAGAGAATGGCTGCAAATGATCTCGCGGCAGTGCTGAAAGAACAGATTTTGGCGTTCAAACCGGCTCCCAGCCAGGTGGACGTGGGGGAAGTGGTCGAGGTCGGCGACGGCATCGCGATCGTCTCCGGTCTGCGCGGCGCGATGTCCGGTGAACTGCTGGAGTTTACCAAGACGGGGACGTTGG
>CAYJQA010000464.1:0-4855 GCA_964372065.1 uncultured Litorilinea sp. | reverse complement strand
GGTCGATGGTGTCCAGCACACGGTCCATGTGGGCGTCTGTATGCGCGGCGGAGAAGCCGTGATGCGGCGAGGTGTGGAAGAAGACGCCCTGCGCCAGACACCCGGCGATCAGGCGCGTCTCCAGGTCGCGATCCTTGACCGCGGCCTGCCGGTAGTTGGTGACGGGGCCGGTCACGCCAAAGTAGAGGCCAAAGCGCGGGCCGATGCCTTGCAGCCGCACGGGGATGCCGTGGCGGTTGGCGATCTCTTGAAAGCCGCTGTAGAAGCGTTCGCCCACGGCGTCCAGCCGTTCATAGAAGCCGGGCCGCCCGTATTCCGCCAGCGCGGCCAGCGCCGCCAGCACGGCGGTCAAGTGCGCCAGATAGGTGCCGCTCATCTCGCTCTGGCCCACCGGCTTGAGCTGCTCCATCACCCGACGCTTGCCCACCAGCGCGCTGATGGGGATGCCCGCGCCCAGAGCTTTGCCCAGCACGCACAGGTCGGGGGTCACGCCCAGATATTGCTGCGCGCCGCCCGGCGCCATGCGGAAGGCGGTCAGCACTTCGTCGAAGAAAAGCAGGCTGCCATGCTCGTCGCAGCGGCGGCGGCAGCGCTCCAGAAAGCCCGGCTGCGGCGGGATGCACCCCTGGTCATAGTTGATCGGCTCCAGGATCAGCGCGGCCACTTCGTCGCCGTGTTGGGCAAAGGCCGCGTCCAGCGCGTCGGGGTCGTTGAAGGGGATCACGATCACGTCGTCGCGCAGGTGGGCCGGCGTGCCCGCCGACTCGGCGCGCACCGCGGGCGCGCTCACGGGACCGGCCTCGGCCAGCGGCGGCGACACACTGTAGTTGAGCGCGTCGGAGTAGCCGTGAAAGTGGCCCTCGAACTTGATGATCTTGGTGCGGCCCGTGGCGGTGCGCGCCAGGCGCAGCCCGTGCATCATGGTCTCGGTCCCGGACCCGGCAAAGCGCGCCATCTCGGCGCACGGGACTAGCTCGCTCAGCCGCTGCGCCAACTGCATGTGGTATTCGGTTTCATAGGAGCAGACCACGCCCAGTTCAAGCGCCTGGGTCACGGCCTGCTTGATGGCGGGATGGTTGTGGCCCAAGAGCGACGCGCCATGCGACACGCACATGTCCACATACGCGTGGCCGTCCACGTCATAGACGAGCGCGCCGTCGCCGCGGGCGACGTAGAGCGGACGCCCGATGGCCTTGTTCAGCCGGAACGACGCGGTGACGCCGCCGGGCAGCACTTGCTTGGCCTGCTGGAAGATGGTTTCGGATACAGACATAAGGCAACACCTTTGCGTATGGTACAGTTCGAGTAACGTAGGCAGCCATGTCATTCCGTTCACGCAGTGGTGCGAAGCACCGGAGTCTGCGAGGAGGAATCCCTCCGGTTCGGCGACGTTGAGCCGTGAAGCGGACCTCAGAGGGATTCCTCACTGCGTTCGGAATGACAACGGCGACGATGATGCAACCCCTAACCCCGGCTGCGCTCCAACATATCGGCGGGCGTGCAGCGCGGCCCCGCGGGCGTCATGGCGAGGCGCAGCGTCGCCACCTCGAAGGGGGCCAGCGCCAGCGGGAAGCTCGCGCCCTGCCACGTCAAGATGCCGTCGCCGCCGCGACCATGCCGGTCTACGATGCGTGCGATCCAGCCGTTACCGTCCTGCGCGGGCTTGAGCGCGGCCAACTCCATTTCAGGCGAACTGAGCGCCAGCAGCGACGCCTGCCCCGGCAAGCTGCCGGGATGGCTGTGCATGGTGATGGGTACGATGGGCAGGTTGAGCGCCCGCGCGGTTTCCACGACTTGACTGTCGCGCCAGTCGCCCACATGGGGGTGCACCACCAGCGCAAACTCCTGGTAGCCCTGGTCCACCCACTCGTAACGCAGCTTGGACGGAAAGGGATGCGGGTCGTGATAGGCGTAGGGCGGGCAGCGCAGGATCGTCAGCCGCATGACGCTGCCGGTCACGTCGCAGCCATATTTGCCGTCGTTGACTAGCGCCGCGCCCGCGACTTGGGCGGGAGCCTGCCGCGCCGGGCCGCTGACGTCCATCCACATCTGCGTGGGAACCTCGGCCCCGTCCACGGGCCGGGCGCACCAGCCAAAGGGCACGTCGTGGACGGCTTGGGGCGCGTCCACGGCCACGTCAAAGGCCAACTTGACGATGCGCCATTGCCCCTGCCAGGTGAGCCAGTTGCGGATCAGGATGTCGCGGCTGCCGCGGCGCAAGACGATCTGTTGCAGCCAACGGTTGTCGCCATAGCCGCGCTCCACCAGCAGCGAGGCTTGCAGCGGCCCCACGTCCGCGACGGTGATGGTCGCGTCCTGGAACCGCCCCACTTCCGGCCCACTATAGCCAGGGACGCGGTGCGACCAGGTATCGGTCTTGTCTTCCAACACTTGCGCCACGTTCCAGCCGCCGCCCACCAGGTCCAGCCCGGTCGCCTTGTCCACACACGCGACGATCGCGCCGGTGGCGGGGTCCAGCCGTAGCCGCAGCCGGTCGTTTTCCAGTTCGGTGGGCGTGGCGCGCAGGTCGGCGGGCAGTTCCGCCGCGGGCAGCCCCGGCGCAAAGCGATAGACGCGATAGCCCAGGCTAGGCAATTGGGCGGCAAAGACCACCCGCGTCAGCCCGTGTTGACCGCGCGTTAGCGCCTCGTGCGTCTCGACGGTCTGATAGGCCACCGGGACGCCCTGCTCATCCGCCAGGTTGTAGCTCTGCGCGGTCCAGGATTCCCAGTCAGTCCACGGTTCATACTCCACATACTGGGTAGTGGGCTGGCCCGCGGGGTTGAAGAGCGCCACCGTTCCGCCGGGGCCGGTCGTGTTGACGGCCGCGGCCACGGCGCGGCCCGCGTCGTCGATCAGCCCTTCGGCCGCGGCCACGATGCCGTCTAGGGCGCGGATGGCGTCGTCCTCGGCTTCCTTGATGGACGAGCCGCCCAGGGTGTCGTGAAACTGGTTGAAGCACAGGTCATGCCAGAGGTTGTGCAGCCGCGCGTGGGGGACCGGTCGCCCCGCCCACTGGGCCGCCAGCACGGCCAGGCGCTCTGCCACCAGCAGCCGGCATTCGGCCAGCCGGTGGCTGCGCTTGAATGCGCTGTTGACGCTGTAGCAGCCCACGGCATGGAACTGCAACTCCTCGGCCACCACGGGCAGCGTCGCCAGGTCGGCGGGCGACAGCGCGGCGAAGTAGGCGTCAGGCCAGCTAAAGCGGATGGCGACATCGTCGCGTTGGGCCGCGCCGGCCGTCACGTTGTCGATCTGCGCCTTGGTGGGGCCGCCGCCGTGATTGCCCACACCAAAGAAGCACATGACCTGGTCCAACTCCGCCACGTTGGCTTGCAGCGCCGCGGCGATGTGCTCGGTCTGGTCCACGACGCGGGTCGTGTAGGCTTGGGCGATGCGGAACGTCAGCACGCGGCTGCCGTCGGGCGCTTGCCACCAGAAGAGTTGGCCCGGCAGCTCCTTTTCGTGGGGGCCGGGGCGCATAAAGACGTAGGCGTCAAAGCCGCATTTGGCGAGAATCTGGGGCAGCGTCCCGGCGTGGCCGAAGCTGTCCACGCAGTAGGCGACGCGCGGCTCGACGCCCAACCGCTCCCGCATGTACTGCTTGCCCAGCAGGACTTGACGCACAAACGATTCGCCCTGCGGGATGTTCATGTCCGGCTGGATGACCATGCCGTTGACCACGTGCCAGCGCCCGGCGCGGATGTAGTCCAGGATGGTTTGGAACAGCGCCGGGTTCTCCTGCTCGATCCACTGGTAGATCTGCGCTTCGCCGCGGGTGAAGTGGAAGTCGGGGTACTCGGCCAGCCGATCTACCGCCGACTGGCTGGTAGCGAGCGCCTCGGCGCGGCCTTCGGTCCAGCGCCACAGCCAGACCGGGTCCAGATGGGCCTGGCCGATCATGTGTACGGTTGGTTTTGTCCTCATCGCTTGTCTCTCGCTAGTTCACTTTTGTAACATCCCTTGCACGCCCAGCCAGTCGCCAAACAGTTCGATCCAACGGTCGGTGGGCAGATTTTGCGTGCGCATACCAAAGCCATGCCCGCCCTTAGCATAGAGATGCAGTTCGGCGGACTTGCCCGCGGCCACCCAGTCGTTGTAGATGCGGACGCTGTGCGGGGCCAGCCCAAGCGCGTCGTCGGTGGCGGCGGCGGCAAAGAGCGGTGGGGCGTCGGCGGGTACGCCGCTTTGGATCACCCAGTCATAGGCCAGATAGATGGGCGCGGCGAAATCGGGCCGCGACTCCGGTGTGTAGGTCATCGCTACCGAGGCGGTCACCGTGCCGCCCGCGGAAAAGCCGATGATGCCGATGCGGTTGGGGTCGACCCCATACGCCGCCGCCTGCTGCCGCACATGGGCGACTGCCGCCAATCCATCCGCATGTGCCAGCTTGATGACGGGCGCGACCGCGGCGTCGAACTCAGGGCCGGTTTTGGCGTCCATTTCCACCGGCGCGTTGTCGGTCTTGCATTCGACTAAGCGATACTTGAGCACGAAGCCGGTGACGCCTTTGGCTGCGAGCCACTTTGCCACGTCAAAGCCTTCGCTGTTGATGGACAGCGCATGAAAGCCGCCGCCGGGACAAATGACGACGGCGGTCCCGTTGGCGAGGGCCGGGTCGGGCGCGACCACGGTCAGGGTCGGGTCGGTCACGTTAAAGACGACTTGCGTAGTCCATTGCTCGCTGTAGTTGGCCTGCTCGTGGTGGGTCCAATGATCCGAGCCGGGGGCTGCGCCTGCATACAGGCGGATGACGCTGCCGGATGATTGCATGGTGGGAATCCTCCTGGTTTTGCCGAAGTGGGAGCGATGTGTCCTTCTCATCATACCCGATCATCGGGCACATGGCGCACTG
>CAYJQA010000463.1:0-4866 GCA_964372065.1 uncultured Litorilinea sp. | reverse complement strand
CCGTGGAGGTACGCGCTTGCATTGCCAGCGTGGTATTGGCCGGGGTCGCCGCGTCATAACCGCCGCTCACCCAAACCATGTTGGCCCCGGCATCCAACGCGCAACTCTGGTATTCGCCCGCCGTAAGATAGGGGGGCGCGCCCTGCGCCCAGTCCACCTGCAGCGCCGCCACGCCATTATTCGAGATATAGGCATAGTAGTTGGTCGCCCCCGCGCTCGCAGTGGTAAATTGCGCGACCTGAGCGCCATCATAGTAGAAGGTATAGCCGTCCGTAGTCGCGTTAACGGCGTACCATTCGATGCGGTACCGGTGCAGCCCGGTCGGGATGTCGCCTATCCGCACACGCGCCTCGCTGGCGTTGTTGTTGGCGCGAGCATACAGCCCGTCACCGCCGACTGTGCTGAACAGCACGTAGCGACTGCCGCTGAACTCATCCGCGCCGAAGCCGATGTGCTGCCAGGCGCCGGCGCCGAAGTTGGCCTGCATTTCGACTGCACCGTGTGTTAGCGTCGCGTCCGTACGTACCCACGAGTTGCTGTTCGCCGCCAAGGTTAGCAGACCTTGGGACACCGGCGGCGTATAGCTCCCTCCGGACCACGTCCCATTGTCCCACAAAACACTATTGAGTGCGGCGCCGTCGAACGCATCACTTGTTTGTCCGCTGAGGACAAGCGCCCCCCCGCCGGCGCTACCGGCGAAGACGCCGCTCTGTACCGCGCAGACCTGGTCGAACTCGGCATAGGTGCTTTGCGTGACCGCGCCGCCCGGCACCGGCGTCGGAGTAGCCGTGGCGGTGGGCGTCGCCGTGGCCGTAGCGGTGGGTGTCGGGGTATTGGTCCCCGTGGGGGCAGGCGTCGGTGTATTTGTAGACGTCGGTGTATTCGTGGGCGTGGCCGTCGGCGCGGGGGTGGGCAGCGTCGCCGAGGCGTAGCTCAGCGTGATGCTGTTCAGCTGTGCGGTAGCGGCCGGATCGTTGGTCGAAAGCAAGGCGCGATACTGGGCGTAGCGCCCCAGGGTCGGAATGGCTACGCCGGATACGCCCAACGGGTTCCAGGCATCCCAGGTCAGCCCATCGAGCGACGTCCGCACTTGCACATCAAGCCCAGTTCCGGCAGGCAGCGCGCTGTCCCAAGTCGCCGTCTGCCAGGCATGGGCTGCGCCGGCATCCAGGGCGCAGCTAGTGTACCCCCCGCTGACGACGTACGACGGCGCGACGTCCACCCGGTCAACCGTCAAAGCTGCACCGCCGCTGTTAGAAAAATAGACGTGATAGTTGGCCGCGCCGGCGCTGCTCAAGGTCAAGTCGGCTACCTGAACACCATCCACGTATAAGCGCGCCCGGTCAGTCGCGCTATCCACCGCGCTCCACTCGATCCGGTAGTAGTGCATGCCCGTGAGGATGGGCCCGAGATCGACCCGCTGCTCGCTGCCACCGTTGTTGGCGCGGGCATAGAGATTGGTGCTGCTGCCGGCCGTGCTGAAAATGAGATAGCGATCGCCGCCGAACTCCTGCGCACCGAAGCCCACGTGCTGCCACGCGCCCGCGCCGAAGGTTGCGACCGCCTCCATGCTCGTGCGCGTGAAGAGCGTATTGGAACGCACCCATGCCCCTGCACTGGCCGGTATGGTGAGCACCCCGCCGCTGATGCTGGGCGCAAAGCTCCCCCCGCTCCAGGCGCCCGCCGACCACAGCGTCGAATCAAGGCCTGTGCCGCCGAAGGCGTCGGCGAACTGCCCTGCCAACACCACCGCGCCGCCGCTGAGAGTGCTCACGGCAGCCCCGTTCACCGCCGCGCATGCCTGCTCAAAATCCGCATAGGCGGTATGGACAACGCTGCCGCCGTCAGGCGTCGCCGTCGCGGTCGCCGTAGGCGTGAAGGTGGGTACCGGGGTGTCGGTCGCCGTGGGCGTGGCCGTGGGCGTGTTCGTCGGCGTGGAGGCGGGCAGCGTCGGAGTCGCCGGAGCGTCGCTCACCACCACGAATGTGCGTTCCGGGACTGTGGCGGTCGAGGGAATGACGCCGAGGTATTGGATCGTCAGACGTTGTGTGCCCGGATCGTAGTTCGCTACCGCCTGCGCCATCTGCGGTTCAGCGCTGGCGGCGATGACCGCGCCGTTCAGCGACACACTCCACGTCGCACTCTGCCAGTCGTCGAGAACAAACACCGGCGCGTGGCGGTTGGTGGTCGCGGTCGGATAGAAGCTCACCGGGTCACCGGTCGCTTGCATCGTGTGCGCGCCGTCCGCAAGGTTAAAGCCATTCCCGACGACCGTCGCGCCTTGCGCAATGACGAGCTCGGCGCTGCGTACATCGGTCGACCGCGCCGTCATATCCGCCGTGGACAGGCCGCCCGGTGCGAGCAGCAATTCCCATTGGCGAACGAAAGCTTGGCCTGAAGCCAGCGCAATATTGGGCACAGTCCAGTACCGATCGCCCGCTGAATCTGAGTCAATCGTCGTATCGTTCGAGCGGTTTGTCACCACCAGATTCGAGGCAGGGCCTACAACACCGCTGCGCTGGAACGCCAGGGTATGGTTGGCATCCAGATCGGCGACGCTCCAACTGAGTGTATCTTCGACGTTTACGAACGGATACTCCACCTGCGATAGCAGAACGCTGCCGGCTGCCGTGTTGGTCACCTGCATGTGGACCGCAACCCGGCCGGAGGCGTAGATCGAATAGGTGGTCTGGACCAGCAAGTTCGCACCTGCAGGTTGCAGCTGGTATTGGGAATAGAGAACAATCCGCGCTGAGTTATTCTCCAAGATTCCAATCGAGGCATTCTGCGCATCGTCCAGGGAATACCAAACGGAGTTGTAGAGCAATTCCATGGGTGGATTGAGGACATTACGCGCCGCGCGGGTGGCACCCTTATTCGCCAAATCCTGGGCCGGATCGGCGGCCAGATCATACCAGGAGACGGGCTGCCACCCGGCAGCCGCGCTGAAGTCGAGCCGAAACTTGCCGGGCACAACCACCGAGAGATTGCCCTCTGCAATCGTGCCGCCCAAGGTTACTCCCGGCGCGATGCCGGCCGGCGGCGTGGGGATTGGCGTCGGCGTGGAGGCCGGCGTCGGCGTTTGGGCAGCCGTCGTGGGCGTCGCCGTCAATGTGGGCGTGGCCGTGGGCGCGGTCGAGGTTGGGGTCGGCGTATTGGGCAGCGCGCCATAGCCGACGGCGAAGCTGTGGTTGCCCGACGACACCGTAACCCGGGCATACTCGACGCCAGACACACTGAACGTCTGGTAGCCATTGGGATTACCGTCCACCAACACCGAGTTGAAGTTAACGTTGCCCTGTGTCAACGGCAGCAGAACGCTCATCGTGTGTTCCGTCGCCGCCGCTTGGAGGTTGAAGCTAAGCTGTCCGGTTGCGCCATCCCAGAGAATGTTGCTGAAGTTGGCATCGTGGCGCGCCTCAACGAAACTAAGCCACTGGTCGGCGTTGAGGATTGGAATTCCAAGGCTGCGGGCGTAGTCCACCGTACCTTCCGCCCACACTCCTGCTGTGCCGTCCCCCCAGTAGTCTACATGAAACTGGGTCATGATCGCGGCATAGTCACCGGCCTGACTCGCGTCGATCAGCTGGCGCGATAGGGCAACCGCCTGAGTGCTATTGATCCCCTCAAATGCGGCCCCGGCCACCAGATGCTCGTCAACCAGTTGGGTTAACTGCTGATAAATCGGCAGGATCACGCCATCGGACGTAATGAACTTCATGGCTTGGCCGCTTCCCGTCATATATCCATGCGGCCAGGTACCATCCGCTTTCCTCAGCCAGTCCCCCCAATGATAGAAGTTGGTATCCATTGCATAACCGTGGGACGCGGCAATACTGGCCGAGTCAGTCCACCCGGACCATTCCACACCATGGTTGCGCACCGTGCGCGACGGCGGGCTGGTGAATGCGCTGTCGAACCAGTTGGTGAAGACCTGATAGCCTTGCGCCAGGTTAGTGATGTTGAACGGAGGATAGGAATCTGGCCGATAGGCGTAGGGGTGAATGCCAAATGTATGGCCTTGGCTGCGCCACGCCTGCACGGAAGCGTCGTTTGGCTCGCCGGCTAGGGAAAGATAGAAAGTGATCTTGCCCCCGCGGGCGTTGATACTGTCGATCTCTGTCTGATAGTAGCTGGTCGGATTACCATGCGCATCGCCGGTCAAGACCAGGGCGGTCTTCGTCTGTCCCGGGAAGTACCAAAGTTGAGGCAGGGGACGAACTTCGCTCACAAGTTGACGCACCAAGCGAGCGAAGAGACGCTGCTGCACGTCGGCCTGGGGAATCGGAATCTTGTCCCGATTCACCCAAGGAGCGCCACCGCTCGCCGACTGGAAGAGGTCAATCGTGCGAAAATACGTGTCGCTGTCCACATCCAGATCGGCATTGGCCGGATTGCCCTGCCGCGTATAGACGACGTTTTGGGCCAGATTATAGGTGAACGCAATGGCGCGACCGCTGGTGCTGCCGACCACCGCGGGGTAGGCTGTCGCCTGCGTCGCGTTGGTGTATAGCTGCGCCAGCGTGACCATGCCGCCGGTCACGCCATATTGGTCGGCAACGCCGTGAATCTGCAATGTCTCGCCCGTCAGCCCGGTCCCGGGTTGCGCGCCGGCGAGGGTCGCCGCGGGGTCGATCTTTAGATAGCCATCGGTCAGTGTGCCTGCTGCCGCGCCCAGCCCAAAGAGGTCGGCGATTTGCGGATCAGGTCGCAGCGCGATGAGCCGTCCGCCTCCATTGACATGGTTCCGGAACAGCGTCGCCTGTCCGGCGGACAGGATCGTCTGGGCGAGGATAGTGAGGTCGTGATTGGTCAGATCCGCCGCCGTCAGATTGGCCAGCGCGACGACATCATACGCATTCAGCC
>CAYJQA010000462.1:0-4874 GCA_964372065.1 uncultured Litorilinea sp. | reverse complement strand
GGAACATCTTGCCCCGGTTGGCAAGCTCCTGCGGGTCAATGGCCCGGCGCAGGGCTGCCATCGCGGCCATGTCGGTTTCGTTGAACATCACGGGCATATACTGGCGCTTCTCCATCCCCACGCCATGCTCCCCCGTGATCGACCCGCCGAGGTCGATACACATATGTAGGATTTCCCCGGCCAGGGCCTCCGCCCGTTCGAGCGCGCCTGCTTCCCGGCCGTTGTACAGGATCAACGGGTGCAGGTTGCCGTCGCCCGCATGAAACACATTGGCGACCCGGATCCCGTATTGCGCGCTCAAGCGCTCGATAGTTCCCAGCGCCTCGCCCAAGCGCCCACGCGGGACCACGCCATCCTGCACGATATAATCCGGGCTGAGACGACCCACGGCGGAAAATGCGCCCTTGCGCCCCTTCCAGATGCGCGCCCGTTCGGCGTCGTCCTGGGCGATGCGGACTTCCTTCGCCCCCGACGCCTCGATCACCGCACGCACCTGCGTGAACTCCTCCTCGACCTGGAGCGCCTCGCCCTCCACCTCCACGATCAGCAGCGCCGCCGCATCGCGCGGATAGCCTGCCCCCACCGACGCCTCCGCCGCTTCGATCGCGAGGCGATCCATGATCTCCATCGCGCCGGGCAGCAGCCCCGCGGCCACGACCTGAGCCACCGCGTCGCCCGCAGCGTGCAGGCTGTCATACGAGGCCAGAATGGTCCGGTAGCGTTCCGGCTTGGGCAGCAGACGCACCGTGATCTCCAGCGCGATCCCAAAGAGACCTTCACAGCCCACAAAGAAGCCGGTCAGGTCCGGTCCCACGCCCTCCAGGCTATCACCGCCCAGTTCCACGACGTCGCCGGTGGGCAAGACGGCCCTAATGCCCAGCACGTGGTTGCTGGTCATCCCATACTTGAGGCAGTGCGCCCCGCCCGAGTTGAACGCGATATTACCGCCGATGGTGCAGATCAACTGGCTGGAGGGGTCCGGCGCATAGTAAAGACCGTGCGCCGCGGCGGCCCGCGTCACATCCAGGTTGACCACGCCCGGCTCCACGACCGCTACGCGCGCCGCCGGGTCGAGCCGGACGATGCGGTTGAGCCGGTTGAGCGCGATGACGATGCCCTCGGCAATTGGGAGCGAGCCGCCGGAGAGGCTGGTCCCGCTGCCGCGCGCCACAAACGGCACGCCGTGTTGGTGGCACAGGCGCACCACCTCGATCACCTCGGCCTGCGTCTCGGCCAGAACCACGGCTAGCGGCCGCGTGCGGTACGCGGTGAGCGCGTCCGACTCATACGGGGCGAGTTGGACCGGCTGCCGGAGGACGCGCGCGGGTGGAACCTTTTGGCCAAGCAAATCGGCAAAGCCAGTCGTGGACATAGCAGGCGGCGCATCCTTCACGCGGCTGGGGGGCGGGGCAAAGCGAACCGGACATCTGGGGGCATTGTAGCCCACAGCGCAGGCCGGGTCAACCGGCAACCGCTTGGCTAGGGCGCAGTTGGGCTGCCCAACGAGGCCACCCGCTCCAGGAGGTCGGGCGTTGTGGCCTCGTCGTTCAGCCACAGCCGCAGCGCCGTGTTGGCGGCTTCCGCTCGCTCGGAGAAACCGGCGGGGCCGGTCCACGGCGCGGCATAGGCCAGCCCGGCCACAAACGGGGCGAGTCGCGGATGGGTTCCCAGCAGGGCCGTCGCCTGCTCCAGCGACGGCGGGAGCGTGCCCGCCGCAGCCGCGGCCGCGACAACCCGCGCCGGTGCGTCCAACTCGGCGATCAGCCTGAGCGCAGCGTCCATATCTCTCACCTGCGCGCCAATCGCCCAACAGGAGACAAAGGCCGTTGTCCCCCGGCCCACAGGGCCGGTGGGCAACTCCACGATCTCATAACGCAGCGCAGGAAACTGGGTCGCCAGGTAGTCTACCAGCCACGGGCCTTCCAGGGTCATCGCGGCCCGCCCGCGGCCAAAGGCTTCGCCCGCCCAACTGCTGTCCACCGTCAGCGGCTCCACTGCCCAGCCGTCGTCATATAGTTCGGCGAAGAGATCTACCGCGGTCGCCGCGTCCGGCCCGGTCCACAGCGCATCGTCGGTTGACGATTGCAGCAGGAACGGATAGAGGCGGCTCATCTCCCCTTGCATGACGATGCCGTAGAAGCCGAAGCCGGTGTCGGTGGTCGCCTCAGCCGCCGCGGCAAGCTCCTGCCAACTCCACGCGGCGGTCGGATAGGCCGCCGCGACGCGGTCAAAGACGGCCGGGTTGTAATAAAGCGCCAGCGTCGCCACATCACGCGGCAGACAGTAGGTGGTCCCGTCCACCTGAACGGCCGGCGCGAGAGCGGGCGGCAGCGCGATGGAACCGGCGTAGGCCGGTGGAATCGCGGCCAGATGCCCACCCGCCACCAAGTCGCCAAGCTGCTGGCTCCACGCGACAAAGACATCCGGCACATCCTCGTCGGCCAGCCGTTCCTGGAGCGCCCCTGGGTAGTCGGGAACCAGCATCCCGGACACGGTCAAGCCGCCGCTGCTCGCCTCAAACGCGGCCACGGCCTCGGCGATCACGGCATTGGCCGCGCCGCTCCCCACAGGCGCGAGCAGCGTCAGCGGCGCAGGCCCGGGCACCGGTGTCGCCGCGACCAGCCACGGCAGCCACTCCGGCGCAAACGATGGCCGCGCCATACAGCCCGCCAGCAGCGCGAACAGCAAACCGCTGCACAGACCGCGCACGGCGACAAAAAACCAGGAATCTCGCACTTCCGGCTCCCGGCCAAACGAGATTCCTGGCATGGCTCTTGCTCTGTCCCCGGCATGGGCGGCGCGGGCGGCCACCCACCCCGCCGCGGCGGGGCGTCTAGTGCTCGGTTTCTTCCGCAAACTTGTCGTAATCCTGCGGCGACATGAGCGCGGTTAGCTCCGCCTCAACGTCACCGCTCGGCGCAATTTTGAAGAACCACGTCTCGAACGGCTTCTCGTTGACGAGTTCCGGCGTCGCCTCCAGGTCCCGATTGACCGCGATGATCTTGCCGGTCACCGGCGCGAAAATCTCATAGGCCGCCTTGACCGACTCAATATCGGCGACATGCGCGCCGGCCTTGACATCGGCGTTCTCCTGCGGCAGCTCCACATAGACCACATCGCTGATCATGTCCTGGGCGGCGTCGGAGATGCCCACCACGGCAACGCCGTCCTCCATGCGCACCCATTCGTGCGTTTTGGCATAGCGGGCCGTGGTATCCAGCTTGTAGTTCGCCATGAAACACTCCTTGTCGACGGCAAAAAGGTGTGATGCCTACTTGTAGCGAGGCGTATAAAACGGTCGTTTGACGATGGCCGCGCGCTTGGCCTGGCCGCGCACCATCACATCGATCTCCGTGCCCAGCGCGCTGAACTGGCGCGGCACATAGCCCATCCCCAGAAACTTGTCCAGCGTGGGGCTTTTCATGCCGCTGGTCACATGCCCGATGATCGCGCCGTCGCGCGCAATGTCGTAATGCTCGCGCGGCACGGCGCGGTCGATCATCTCGAAGCCCACCAGCAGCCGCGCCGGTTGCTCCAACTTGGTCTTGAGCACCGCTTCGCGGCCGATAAAGGGCTTGTGCCAGCTAATCGTCCAGCCGAGACGTGCCTCCAGCGGCGAGGTGGCCGCGTTGATCTCGTGCCCGTAGAGCGGCATGCACGCCTCGAAGCGCAGGCTGTCGCGCGCGGCCAGCCCACACGGCAGCAGCCCCTGGCCGCGGCCCGCATCCAACAGCGCCCGCCAGATGTCCACCGCGGCGGCCTGCGGGACGTACAGCTCAAACCCGTCCTCACCCGTGTAGCCGGTGCGGCCAATCACGACCGGCTGCTCCAGCAGCGTCGTTTCCAGCGCGGTGCGCGTGGCGAATGTGTCCAAATTATCGGGTACAAGCGGCTGCAGAATGGCCGCCGCAGCCGGTCCTTGCAGCGCCATCATATACAGATCGTCGGACATATCTATCAGCGAGAGGTCGTAGCCCTGTGCGTGCACTTCCAACCAGGCCAGGTCCTTCTTCCGGTTCCCGGCATTGACGATCACCAGCCAACGCTCCGGTAGGCGATAGATGAAGATGTCATCCACCAGCGTGCCGTCTTGATAGAGCAACATGCTGTAATGGGCCTCGAAGGGGGCCATCGTCGCCACATCGTAGACTTGGACCCGCTGGAGGAAGGCCAGCGCGTCCGGTCCGCGGACCTCAAACTGCCCCATGTGGTCGATGTCAAACAGACCGGCTGCCTGGCGCACGGCGTGGTGTTCGGCCAACGGGCCGGTCGGGTATTGCACGGGCAGTTCCCACCCGGCGAACTCGACCATGCGTCCACCCATGGCAACATGTGTGTGGTAGAGTCCCGTGCGTACCATGACGGTCCTTTCGCGGTGGGTGTGGGACGGTCGCCGAAGCAACTTGCGCCGCCGGCATATGGCGGCAGTATAGCAGCGCGGCCGCGATGTTGGCAAAGGTCCGGCTGCATTTGGGGACCGGCGTACGATTGACCAAGCAGCGCGATGTCGAGTAGAATGGCCTGGGTGGGCTTGCCCGCCGCGGCTGTGGCCCCGTAGCTCAGTTGGATAGAGCATCCGCCTTCTAAGCGGATGGCCGTGCGTTCGAGTCGCACCGGGGCTACTCATCGCTGGGACAGCGGCGAATGCGCCCTGTCCCGGCCCGGTATCGAGCAACTATCGTCGCCAAACGCAGGCCGTCCGCCGCCGGGCGGCTTGCTGGTGGGGACTACTGAGGATTTCGTTTTGGAAGATACGCGCGTCCAAATTGACGTTTGGTCGGATTTCAACTGTCCCTGGTGTTTCATCGCCTCTCGCAGTTTGCAGCAACTCGCAGAATCACATCCCGTCGATGTCGTATGGCGGTCCTTTGAAC
>CAYJQA010000461.1:0-4910 GCA_964372065.1 uncultured Litorilinea sp. | reverse complement strand
CCTCAACGTGTCCGTCACCTACACGCTCACCAATGCCAACGCGCTGCGGATCGACTACGACGCCACTACCGACAAACCGACCGTCGTGAACCTGACCAACCATACGCACTTCAACCTGGCGGGCGACGGCGTAGGCGACACCTCTAACCACATTTTGATGATTAACGCCGATGCCTACACGCCCGTCGATGCAACCATGATTCCAACCGGCGATATTGCCCCGGTAGCAGGAACGCCTTTCGACTTCCGCAAGCCCAAGTCGATCGCGTCCAGCCTGCGCTCCGGGCATCCACAGATGGTCGTTGCACGAGGCTATGACCACAACTGGATCATTAACCGTGCCAGGGCAGACGACAACTCGCTCGTCCTGGCGGCGCGTGCGTATGATCCGCTGACAGGCCGCGTGATGGAGGTGTCGACGACAACGCCTGGAATACAGCTCTACGGCGGCAACTTCTTCGATGGCACGCTGGTTGGCTCTGGCGGGCTGTACCGGCAGAGCGACGGCTTTGCGCTGGAAACGCAGTCGTTTCCAGACGCGCCCAATCAGGCTGGCTTCCCCTCGGTTGTCCTGCGTCCAGGGGAAAACGGCCATTCGGCGACAATCTTTCAGTTCAGTACAGACTAAAGAAGGGAAAGTAGAGCATGAAGAAGTATGAGCTTATTGAGACGTGGTCTGACTCCCTGGGCGTCTATATGATGTCGACAGAAACAGCCGTCGCCACCACGATTTTTTCTGAACTCCAGGCGATCATCACGGCGCCACAGGTAGAAACGTCGTTTGGTTACTGGCGTTGGCACAAGCTGGATCATCGGGATCCAGAAATCTTCGTCTGGTTCAAGGCATGGCTGTGTCAGCAGGGATTTGAGCCATTCAGCATCTACCAGCGCCCAACGTCAAGCGACGGCACGGGTGGGCAAATGATGTACAACTTCAGGCGAGAGATTACGCCTGACAGCCAGTAAATGTAACCCCGAAAGCTTTGTGACCTTCCTGCCCCAGTCGCGGACAATCGGACGACAACGTTCCTTGTGATAACAGAGGGGCCATGCCTGGTCCCTCTGTTGCGCGTTACGGCCGTCAGGTTACGCGGCCGAATGAACGGTCAGGGCTGCTGGCAAGCGTGTTAAGCTTTTGCCTCCTATAGGAAATAAGCCTAAGGGATATTTTAGGACGAGTATTCGACCTGAAGAATGCCTGTGCAAGTACCATTGGCCGAAACTGCCTTGGATGCGCTGCTTATGGGATAAGATTCAGCGGGCAAACTGCTAGTCAGTCTTTCTTTCTTTCGGGATTCATCAGGTTTTTCAGCTCACCCAGCAACGAAATATCTTCCATCATGCCCGGCTGGAGCGCGTCCCAGAGGACGCCGGTCGTCGGTTTGTGCGGGTTCGCCACCGAGATGACCTGAGTTGGCGTGACGATCAGGTCACAGACCGTATCGAATGGGGTGACTTCAAGCTCGACGTCGGTGACCTGGCAATCATGGACGAAGGCGATGACCGGTGTATTCACATCGACCAGGCCCATCTCAAAGAAGACCGCCCATTCGATATCAAAGAAGCCGTGGCCCTTGCCAAAGCGCAGCCCGGTACGGCTCACCGCCGACGCGCCCGTGACCAGCGCATCAAATCTTACATCGCGCTGGCGCAGCTCTTGAAGTGAAACGGAACGCCCAATTGTTTCCATGCGGTCGAGCAGGGCTGCCAAAGGGGCTTGACCGGCGGGGATGGCGTCTGGCGCCAGTTCGAAGATGCCACGACTTACGCCATAAGTGGTCACGAACTGCTGCTTGCCGTCATAAATCGCTTGCTCGCGAAGCTGTTCAACACAGTTATCCGGTGTGATGAAGATGGTCTTCGCCTGCCGGTAAATATCGAGCGCGCGCAGACGGTGGGTTGCCTCGTCACTCCCCTCAAAGTCGGGAATGTAATTGTTGAAGTCGAAATGAAACCGGCTGTCGGGCAGGGCCACCTTGCGCAGGTCTTTCCAGACCAGTTCACGGGCTTCGGCTTTATTCACGGGGGTTCTTCCTTTGCGCGGCCATCACTTTTGGATGGACCCTCGAATACGAGAGATGGTAGGGCTGACTTCTATACGTTCGGATATCCAGGCATAGCGCTTCTCGCGCTGTGTGTGCGTGCGTTCATCTATTCGGATTGGCCCGATACTCTCTAGTGCGAACGAGGCGCTGACCGCGCCGTAACAACTGGCTTCCCGCAGGTTGCGCGTCCGGTTCCAGCCGACCAGGAAGCCGCCACAATAGGCGTTGCCTGCGCCGGTCTGATCTTCGATCTGTGCCACCGGGATCGCAGGCACATGCAGCAGCTCGTTGGTGCCGTGCTGGCCGACGAGCGACCCGGCTTCACCCATGCGTAAGGCAACCACCTGCGCGCCGTCATCGAGCATTTGTTGTAACAGGTCTTCCGGGGAGCGTGATCCATACACCTGCCGTGCTTCCACCAGGTTCGGCGAAACGATGTCGGCGGCAGGCAGGACATGCTGAAACTCCTCCCTGTTCTCCGCTGTCATATAGCCCTGGTTGGGTTCCCAAAGCAGGATAGCCTTCGGAAAATGCGCCCGCCACTTCAAGAAGTTTGCCCCCCAGTTCAGGATGGTCACCGCCTGGGCCTCGTTATAGGCTTTGGGGCAGAGGTGCGGCAGCGGATCGCGCTCGAACAACCCCTGTGGCGTGACGCGCAGGACTTCCGTGCGCCGGTTATCCGCCTCGAACAACTGCCAACCGCGCAACTGCGGCACATCCAGCCAGGCGACACCCTCACAATCGAAGTCGGTCAGCAGTCGCTGGTGGGCGTTGTCCGGGATGTCGCTGCCAGCCGCGCCGATGAGGCCTGGACGTTCGTCCCACACTCGGATGCCCGCAGCGGCGTGAATACCGCCCCCGCCGAGTACCGCCATACACGTTTTCCCCGATGGAAAGACGATGTCGTCGATAAAGGTGTGGGCCACGGAGATGTAGGGTGGAGATCCCATGTTTATTCCAAGTAATCGTTTAGCGAACGAGGTCTGTCAGTTGCCGGCTACTGCGGATATCGTATTGGGTTTGGCTGCGTCCGCCGTTGAAGTCGCGGTAATACGCAGCGCCCAATGCCTGCGCCATGCTCGCGGCGAGCAGCGCTCCCGGCAGAAAGCAGACCAGTGGCGCAAAACATTCGCGGATGTTTCCCGCAATCGGCAGGACGGCCTGCGCCTGCTGCGCGACCGCCTCCCCGGCTGGCGTGGTTACGGCGACGAGACTGCGGCCAATCGTCCGCGCTGACTGGGCGATTTCCTCAGCGCGTCCGGTCGAGAAGCCGCCCGTGTCGAAAATGACCGTGGGCGTGGCGGCGGGTTCAGCGAAGAACTGGATGTGGCCCCACTCTTCGGTTTCCTGCGCCAGCCCCGGTTTCCCGCTCGCCTCGATCATTTTTGCGGCGCTGTACAACGCCGTGGCAGCCAGCGGCCCCGCGCCGACATACACCACCTCACCCGCGTCTTTCCAGCCAGTGACAATCTCATGCGACAGCGGTTCGCAGGCCGCGATGGTCGCCTCGGCGATATCTGCGAGTTCCCACAGCTCACGGCGCAGGTTGTCAGCCTCGGCGGTGGTCAGGTGGCCGCGCACTTCGCCAATCCGGAGTGCCGATAGATACAGCGCCAACTGCGAGGCCGCGTAGGAACGAACGCCGGGGGTATGCGCGCCAGCCAGCACGTCGGGCGGCAGCGGCAGAGTCAACTGGAAGATGTTTTGGGCGGTCTGTCCCAAAGCAGACGCGGCGTTGGCGGTAAAGGCGAAGCCTTCTGCCCCGGCAAGCTGCCCCAGCCGCAGCGCTTCGACCGTGCGGGCGGCGCTGCCGGAAGCGGAGATGGCGATCACCGCTTCGGTCTTTGGGCTGGAGAGATTCAGATATCCGGCCTCGTAACGGCTGAAGCTGAGGGCGCTGAACCCGCGTGCTGGTATCCCGGCCAGTTGTTTGAAGGCCAGCTCTGCGCCAACCCCGGCATGGTGGCTGTCCCCACAGCCAACGATGGCGACGCGCTTGACCGATGTGCATAACTCAAAATCGAATGTTGCACGGGCCAGCGCGTCAAACGGTTGGTTGATAGCCCGAAGTAATTCGGGTATAGAGTTAATCTCATGGTGCATGGGAGAACGTTCAGTCACAGGTTTTCCTCTTCTTTCCCGGCTCGCTGGGCGCAGCCGTCACCTCATCATCCCCGCAGCAGCTTGACCTGGACTTTGCGTGGTCGTGGGCCGTCAAACTCACAAAACAGTACGCTCTGGGAACCGCCAATCGCCAGCCTGCCTTTGGCGACCACCAGCGTGATGCTGTTGCCGACCAGTGATGCTTTCACGTGTCCGGCGGCATCGGCGGGAGTATCGTACTGGTGCAGGAAGTCGACCCGTTTCGGCACCAGCCGGTCGAGTTCATGAATGATGTCGGCGGAGGTCAGGCCGTCGATGGCGGAATTCAGGGTGATCGCTGCCGTCGTATGCGGCACGACCAGCACACACACGCCGTCGCTCACCTCGCTGGCGGCAATTGCCGCGTTGATGCTGGCGGTGATATCCGTAAAGGATTCACCACGGATTGTTTCCAGTTCGACGATGCTCAACATCGTTGTCTTTCTCCATATCCAGATTGAGAACTGCCGCTTACGCCGGGGTAGCCTGCCGTGTCTTGCCGACAAACTGCCAGCCGCCCAGCACCAGCCATGCGACGATAGCGACAGCCACCCCCACCAGAATCGCCTGCTCAACTGGAGCGAAGATCGCCAGAAAGAGCGCGATATAGGCCGCCAGGGCCGCAATCGCCGCAATTGCACCAGCCCATGCCCGTTGCGAAATACGCTCCACCCGCAGAATAAACGGCACATTCACCGCCAGCAGCAGCGCAGAGAACAGGCC
>CAYJQA010000460.1:0-4918 GCA_964372065.1 uncultured Litorilinea sp. | reverse complement strand
CGGGGCCGCCCGTGCGGTTGGAAAACCGCACCTACGATCAGCGTGTCCTTAGAAGCGTAGCGAAGCACCCCCTTCTCCGGTGCGCCACCGGGGCCCTTCGCTGTCGCTCAGGGTGACAAGAGCTTTGCAGACAGCACCTAGTCGCTGACCCGTGGCCGCCTACATCCGGGGCTAGGTGGAGAGGGGGCCGGGAGCCGGGCGCTGTGTTTCGGTCTCAATCACTTCCTGCATGGCGTCGTCAATATAGGGGTAGGCCAGCCACACCGAGGCGACGCCGAAGAGCGCGCCGGTGAGTGTGCGTAACCACCAATTACTTTCGCGCAAACCCACCAGTTGGGTCAAGCCGTCAATCGCGATGGGGATCAAAAAGAGCGCATACACCTTGAGCGACGGCGCGGCCACCACGCGGAAGCGGCGCACCACGGCAAACAGCACGCCCGCCAGCGCCACCGAGGCGTAGATCGCGATGTCCCGTTCACACAGCGCGACCTTGTAGCCGATGCCGTTGTCGCCGATAAAGCTGCGAAAGCGCAGCAGGTCGCCCTCAGGCGGCGCGCCCGCGGCCATCAGCTCTGCCGCCGATGGGACCGGCGTGGGACCATAGAGGAAATAGCTGTGATCGGGAAGCTGGTGACACAAGAAACTGTAAAGACCGTAGATCAGGCGCGCCGGCGTATACCACCCTGCCGCCATCAGCACCGGGGCCAGGAAGGGCAGCACGACATAGGACGCCCACGCCACGTTGAAAATCGCCAGCCAGTGACGGGCGATCCACAGGACAAGCCGGTTGGCGAACTCGTTCACCGCGGAGACGGCGGCGGGCGCGGCCTCCGTCGGGCGGGCAGTGGGTTCTTGGCTCATGGTTGGGCGTTGGCCGCCTCGGTGAGGCGGTTCAGCAGGCGCAGCGCATCATGCGGTGGATAGACGAGCGCGTCGTCTACCTCCAGCACCGGGACCAAATAGCGAAAACGGTCCGCGGCCACCGGGTCCGCGGCGATGTCGCGCACCTCTACCGCGAAGCTCACCTGCGTCTGCACCCAGGCCAGGTCGTCCAGCAGTTGGTCGCAGAGCGGGCAATCCGCCTTGGTATAGACGACGACGCGCACGCGATTAGGCCCGGTCCCCGCCGACCGCCGTGCCGCTCAGATAGCCGATATAGGCCGGGACCAACGGCAGTACGCAGGGGCTAAGGAAACTGATCAGCCCGGCGATAAAGGCCAGCGGCACGCCCGCGGCGAGAGTGGCGTTGATGATGTCGCCGCCGGTGCCGGACGAGAGCGCGAGCGAGCCTTCCAGCGAGAAGATCCACTCGTTGAGGAAGGCGAAGCGCGTCGTGAGCGCGGCCAGGCGGTCGGTCCACAGCAGCCACGCCACATAGAACAGGAATAGGCCGCTGATGATGCTCACGATATTGGCGTGCCGGTTGAGACGGCGCAGCGCCGGGGCCACCCGGCTAAAGGCCGCGCCCGTGATCAGGAACGGGATGCCCAGCCCCAGGCTGTAGATCGCCAGCAGCGTCGCGCCCTGCCCCACGGTGGCGCTGTCCCCGGCCAGAAATAGGATGCTGCCCAAGATCGGGCCGATGCACGGAACCCACCCGGCGCTAAAGCTCACGCCCAACAGCGCGCTGCTCAGGAATCCCCACCGGCGGTTCACCTGATGCAGCCCCACCACGCGGCGCTCGGTATAGAGCAAGGCGTTAAAGAAATCGAAGATGCTGACCAGCGCGGCCGCCGCGGGGTTGGCGTTCAGGTCGGTACGCTGCCCAATCTGCGCCGACAGCCACCGGAACGCGCCCAGCGTCGTCAGCCCGAAGATGATGAGCATGAGCGCGCCCAGCCGCTGCACGACGGGCAGATAGCTGTTGAGGCTTTGGCCGAGCAGCCCGGCCGCCGAGCCGACCAGCGTAAAGACCACGCCAAAGCCCACCACAAAAGCGACGGCGTGCAAAAAGACGAGCAAGCGGCTTGACTGCGCCGCCGGTCGCGGCGGCTTGGCCGCGGCCACCGGCGCGCTGGTCTGGTCCATCAACTGAGCCATGCGGTTTGATCCCTTGTCACAATCCCGGCCCCACGGGCCGCGCCCTGCACCGATCCGTCCGCCAGTCTACACCCGCGGCCCGATCCCCGCTGTAATATCGCTCCCAGCGGTCAGCCGGCCCGCGACTTGCGCTCTTTCTCCTGCAGCATCTCTTGGAGCGTCGATAGTTCCTGCTCCAACGCCCGTTGGCGGCTGCTCATGTAGATGACGTAGACGGTGACGGCGACCCACACGGCAATAAACGCGGCTGCCAAAAAGAACATGTTAGTCTACTTCCTCGCGTAGTTCGGCGATGCGATCTTCCATGCGCAGCAGGCGCAGGCGATGCAGCATCAGGGTGGCAAAGAGCAACGCAAAGGCCACGGCCGCAATCCCGATGGTTTGACCCATGCTGGGGCCGATGGCAAACGCACCCTGTGCTTCCGGGTTATCGCCGGAGAAAACCACCGGGTGGATCGACCGGAACCAGCGGGCGCTGTAGTACGTCAGCGGCAGGCTCAAGAAGGCAAAGAGCGCATAGATGCTGCCAAAGCGGGCGCGCGTCACCCGGTTGTCGATCCCGTTGCGAAAGAGCAGATAGGCGATGTACAGCAAGACGGTGATCGTCGCCGTGGTCAGCCGCGGGTCCCAAGTCCAGTAGGTGTTCCAGGTTGGCTTGGCCCAGAAGATGCCGGTCACGATGGTCCCAAAGCCGCACAGCGTGCCGACTTCGACCGCCGCCTGCGTCACCCGGTCCCAGTCCAGCCGCCGCGTAAAGAGATACAAGACGCTCCCCGTCAGCGAGACGGCATAGCCGATCAGCGCGCCGAAGTTGCACCCCATGTGCAAATAGAAGATGCGCTGGGCGATCTGCTCGTCGCCCGCCAGATTGACCGCGTCGCGGGCATAGACCAGCGCCGCCCATACCAGCGCCGCCATCCCGATCACGGCGGCGACGTTGAGCGCGGTCAGCGCCGCAAAGCTAATCCGCCCGCGGGCCGGTCGAGTAGTGGCGAGTGTGCTCACGCTTCCTCCCATATCATGTCAAAAACTAAAAACGCGATGGTGATGAACACCAAGTCATAAGCCACCAACATCCACAGCCAGCGTTGGAAATCGACCAGCGTGCGCCCGTCCAGCACGTTGGCGGTAAGCCCGACCCCGGCCACGAACACCGGGACCATCACCGGCAGCAGCAGGATCGGCAGCATACTCTCGCGCGCCCGGCTGCTGGATGCCAGCGCCGCAAACAGCGTGCCCACGCTCACATAACCGATCGTCCCCAGCAGCACCCCGACCAATATCCACGGGTGGAGGACGTTGATGTCGAAGATCACCAGCGCCGCCGGCAGAATAATGGCTTCGGTCAGCAGCAGAAAGACCAGATGCGCCAGCACCTTGCCAAAGTAGATGGCGCTGCGGTCCTCCGGCGCCAGCAGCAACGCGGCCAGGCTGCCCCGGTCCAGTTCCGCGCCAAAGCTCCGGTTTAACCCCAGGACGCCGGTAAAGAGGATCACCACCCACAGCACGCCGGGCACGACCATCTTGGCCTCCGGCACGCGCAGGTCAAAGGCCAGGCCAAAGGTCAGCACCGCCAGCAGCCCGAACGCGGCCATGGTGCTAAAGGATTCTTTGGCGCGTAGCTCCGCCTGCAGGTCTTTGGCCGCGACGGCTCCCACCTTGCGCAGAAACGACTGGACGCCGCCGCCGGTGCGCATGTGGACCGGCGACGCCTCCAGCGCGGGGACCGGGCGTTGCTCCTGGGTTGGGGCCGATAGTGTCATGCCGCTACGCTGGCCTCATCGTAGATGCGGCGCAACTGCGCGCCGCTGAGATGCTCCGTCGCCTCTTGATGGGCAATTCTACCACCAACCAGCAGGCTCACGGAATCGGACCAGGCCACGGCCCGGTCGAGGTTGTGGGTCGAAAGCAGAATCGCGCGGTTGTCCGCGCCCAAACGGCGCACCAGTTCGTGCAGCATTTCCGCGCTCGCCTGGTCCAGCCCCGTATCCGGCTCGTCCAGCAGCAGCACGGGCGGGTTGTGCAGGATGGCCCGGCCAATCGCCAGCCGCTGCACCATGCCCCGGCTGTACGTGCGCACTGCATCGCGCCGCCGCGCCCACAGGTCCACCCCGCGCAGCACCGCCTCGATGCGTTCCGCCGGGTCTTGCAGGTCATACATGGCGGCGAAAAAGCGCAGGTTCTCTTCGGCGGTGAGATGGTCATAGAGCAGCGGCGCATGGCTGACCAACCCGATATAGCGGCGCAGTTCATGGCCCGCGGCCTTGAAGCTCACCCCGCCCAGGCTGATCGTGCCGCGCTCAGGCTTCGCTAGGCCGCTGATGATACGCAGCAGCGTGGTTTTGCCCGCGCCGTTGGCCCCCAATAGCGCCATGACCTGCCCTTCGCCCACATGCAGGTCCACCCCGCGCAACACCACCTTGCGACCGTACCGCTTATACAGGTTCTCAACCGCGATCAGCGTCGGTTTCAGCGTCGTCCCCAGCTTCGTTTTCCGTGTCGATATCCGTGTCGTTGGCGGCGTCCCACTCGACGTCGGTGGCCAGGATTGCCAGCGCCTTGTCGGCCAGGAGTTTGGGCACCAGCACCACGCTGGCCGCCAGCGAGCCATAGGTCAGCCCATAGATGTCGCCCAGCACTTCGCCGCGGATCATGGCCGGGATGCCTTCACTGTGCAGCCGCCCCGCCACCACGACCGCCTCCATGCGGTTGGCCGCCTCCCACACCACCACGGGTTCATGGTCGTCGTCGTGCGCCGTCACCCCGGAGGTCGCGGCTTCTTCGTCGTCGTCCGTTTGCCCTTGTTTGCGGTTGAACCAGCCTGCCAATGCGCCGGAATCTGTGCCCATCGTATGTCTCGCTCGTCGTGAATCCAGGC
>CAYJQA010000459.1:4588-4959 GCA_964372065.1 uncultured Litorilinea sp. | reverse complement strand
CGGCCCAACGTCTCAACATCACGGCTCGCCACTTGCGCCGCGAGCAACAGGCGGCTGTTCAGGCACTTGCCCAACAGCTTTGGCGCCAATTTGGTCTGGAGAACTGGCCGAAAAGCGAGGGCGATGCAACGGTGTCCGCCTCCCCGGAGAGACTCGTTCCGGGCCTGCGGTCTACGGCGTGGCGCTCTCAGTTGAAGCAGGAACTGGCCTCTCTACACCAGAGTGACCCTGACACAGTGGCGTCTGTCGCGACCACCATTGATAGTACCGTCAAGCTGGCGCAGACGCTCACGACCAAACACGCTATCGAGTTGCGGCTTAGGGTCATGGAGGATGATCTGACAGCCAATATCCATCCGTCGGCGCTCCGC
>CAYJQA010000459.1:0-4578 GCA_964372065.1 uncultured Litorilinea sp. | reverse complement strand
GTCTTGCTCATGGCCGTCAAAATGGTTATGGAGCATATGTCAAGCGGCCGGATCACGCTGGATACGCGGCGAAATAACCCAAACATCCGATTCCTGTTAGTCGGGGAACCTGTTGTGGTTGAGCAAGCGCCCAAAAGTGACCTGATGCAGGAGATCCTGATGGCACACGGCGGCTCTGTACACGTCCTCCGTGAGGAGGAGCGCCTAACTGTTCAGATCGAGGTTCCATCTGCGGACGTGGTTAGGGTGCTTGTGATTGACGACAACGTTGACCTCATCCATTTCTATCAGCGATATACGACCAAAACCAGGTACCAGATCATCCCCATCCCCGAAGGGGAACGTTTGCTCGAGCGCATCGTCGAAGGCGAGCCGGACATTATCGTGCTCGACATCATGCTGCCGGGCACCGACGGTTGGGATCTCTTGACCCAATTGCATGAGCATCCCGACACGCGATCCGTGCCGATCATTGTGTGTTCGGTCGTCCGCCATGAGGAGCTGGCCTTTGAGCTTGGCGCGGCCTCCTACCTGCCCAAACCAGTCCGGCGCCAGGAGTTCATTCAGGCGCTCGATCAGGTTCTGTATCAGGGCGAACCAGAATAGACGAAAACTGCAGGGCACACGAGAGCAGTCTGTCCCCTGATACTCCCCATCCAATGGTCGCAACCAGCATTTCGCTCGTTACGGGTTGATCATTGGGATCCTGAGCAGAGATAATCAGGACCGGGATATCACGGATGTGCGGGTCTCGATCCTTCTGTTCCAAGACACTCCAGCCATCGGCCGCGGGCAGTACAATATCAAGGAGGAGAAGGTCTGGCGGATAGTCGCGCATCCGATCTAGAGCTTCTGCGCCGCCGGAGACAGAAGTCACTTCCAGCCGGCTGTCCAGACTGTACAGCATGCGCGTCAGCAATTGCTGGACATCGGGATTGTCGTCCACGATTAGCACGCTGTTCACCGCGTGATTTAGCCCGCGTATGGCTTCCGCCAGAACTGCCCGCGTAATCGGCTTGACCAGATAGCCTGTGACACCAAACTGAGCGACACGCTCGACCACACCGGGTACGCAATACCCAATGATTGGCGTATCAGGCAATTCCTGTTTGAGTTGCTCGATCTGTCTCCAGAGTTCGGCAGTATTCGTATTCACCAACACAACAGCATGAGGGGGGTACGCACGCGCATCTCCGGCCAACTGGTCGAGATCGTCGAGGTTGACCACCTCCACGTGGTCACTGCCCCGATGGAAAAACGAATGTGTCTTTTGCGTCTCGTCATAGACGACCACGCGCTTTCGGAAAGGTGACTCGGCAACCGGCTGTCTGTCCGTTCGTTCGAGCCACATCCAATCCTCTTGCAGCCAGCGGCTGGCCCTGGGCGTCGGCGCTGCGAACGGCGATATGGGCAGCTTGAACGCGAACGTACTGCCGACGCCGATTTCGCTTTCAACCCAAATCTTGCCATTGTGACGGTCAACGAATTGCTTGCTGATGCTCAGGCCGAGCCCGCTACCCATTGAACCGTCTTCTGCCGCATCCGCACTTCGATAGAATGGCTCGAAGATCCGTTCGATGTCGTATTGCGATATTCCGGGTCCGGAATCCTGAACCCGAACGATCACGGCGTAATCTTGGACTGTGACGTCAACCTTGATTCCGCCCACCTGGGTGTATCGAACGGCATTGCTAAGGAGGTTCAGGATCACCTGCCGAATACGCGTGCGATCGCAGTACACCTTGGGTAGGTCCTCAGGCATGGCGACGGTGAGATCAAGCCTCTTCTTCGCCAGGAGCGGTTGCACCACGAGTAACGCATTCCGGATGTCCTCAGCCAAATCCACCCAGTCCCTGTGGAGAGCAAGACGACCGGCTTCCATCTGGCTAAGATCGAGGACGTCGTTGATCATACTGGACAGATGGTCGCAATTGCGATGGACGATCTTCAGATCCATCAGTAGGTCCGGCGACAGCTCATCACCATAGATGTCAGGAGTCTCAATCAGGAGATCGGTGAGGCCGATGATCATATTCAGGGGCGTACGAAACTCATGGCTGACCCCCGCCACAAACTCGGCTTTCGCTTTCTGCGCTTCCTCGGCGAGTAGTCGAGCCGCGGCCAACTTCTCGTTCAGGAGATCGAGCTGGCGATTCGCATGTGACAGATCTTCCAACGTCTGTTCCAGTGTGGCGCTACGCTTTCGGGCTAGCTCTAGGGCATCGCGCATTTGGCGGAGACTCTCCCAGAACCATCTCGCGTTTTGCACCATTGTGTGGTTCACGGCGATGGCCAGACCGGCGACTGTCCAGAGAGATACCAAAACGAACGCTGTGATGATCTGTCCATAGCCTGTTGCCGCTACGGCAGGGAGGAGCATAAGCAATGCAGTCTCGCCTGTTGCCACTATGATGGTAGCTACGGGTCCGAGCAATGCCGCGGCCACGGCAGTTGGGACCACCGCGAACGCGAGCGCCGCTTCAAGGGCCAGCCATTGGGAACTCACACCAATGGTGGCGACCAGAGCGAGGATAACGAACCAAGCTCCGTACTCGCGTCGCCACTGAAAAAGCTGCCAACCGAACCCGGCCATTGTATAGAAGGACAGGGCAGTGAGCAGCACGTTCAGCCGGAAAGCTGGCTCCGGTTGGCGATCGCCGACTACGGCAAGTATCAGGCCCGTGATCATCAGTTGGATCAACACCAGTGTCGGCGAGACGCGCAGTTCCAAGTCATGTGAGCCGCTGAAGATGGACATAGGGAAAACTGACCTCAGTTCGGAAACCAATTGCCGTTGATCACCGCGTGCCTATAGAGCGATGCAAACACCACATGGGTATCCTTGGCATTGACCGCCTCAAGCCAGGCGGCTTCAGCGGGAATACGGGGAACGGGAGCGAGGGTAAAGGGGATAGCCTGCAACAAGTCGCGATAGGCGTTGAACGCATGTGGGCTGAGCTTGGTGCGAATGTTGCGCTCGGCTTCCAGCAGCACCGTTTGCGAGACGGCCCCCGCGCAGCAGGTTACGGGCGCACACTGACAGCAAGAAACCATACCCGCCTGTGGGTGATCCAGCCGCGGCGATCAGACAGGAGGCGTCGAAGAACAACAGTGTCGAGTCATCAATGATCATGGACTCGCGGAGATGAAACGGTCAGCAATCCCCTGCGCTTCCGGGTCGAGTTGATCCACTTGCATGAACTCCGCAAGCTCTGCACCGGTGTCCTCGCGCAGGGTGATGTCCTCCCGCGTGCGCGTGGCCCACAGCAACTAATGAGGCTGGTAGCCGCGGCAACTTTCATCGTGCCGTTTGGCCCGGCGCGCTAGCCGTCTACTCCAGCAGCCGCAGCAGCCGTTTTCGCTGTCCGTTCACTGGTGTGACGACCTTCGCGGCGCGGTAGAGCCGCTCAAACCGGGGCAGGTCAAAGTGCTCGACTACCACCCGCGTCGCCAGTTCCGCCGGCAGCAGACTGTGAAAGCGGCCCAGTTCCAGACACGCCTCCAAGCGCGGCACCAAGCGAGCCAACTCCCGGCGTACAACCCGTTCGTCCCAGACGGGTAAGGGGCGACACCCCGCGGGTAAGTGCTGACAGTGTTCGTTGCCGCGCGTGACCGCCATCATCTCCGCGTCCTCAGTCGTCGCCGCTTGGGGCGCACACTGGATTTGGTGGAGCCGCGCCAGCAATTCGCCATAGAGATCGCCCCAAAAGTGAAAGAGCCAGCCGCCCGCTTCGTCCTGCACCCACGCCATCTCGCCCGCGGCGAAGCCCAACCGGGCCGCGACCGCCTGGCTCACCTCCCAGGGAACGGCAAACGGCGTTGCATGAAGGTGTGACTGCGCCTCGACAACCCCCTGGCGGGTGGGCTGCACGCCGATGCGGTAACGGTCGCGCCACACCACTTCCATCCGCCGTCCGCCGATCAGCAGCGTATCGCCTTGCGGCTGCACGTGCGCGGTCTGCGCCAGAGGCCGCCCCGTATATGCGTCGACCACTACCGCCGACAGAGGGTCCGCGCCGATGTTACTGTAGATTTCATAGGCGTCCACCAACTCCTCGAGCGCCGGTCCCGCCCGCCATTCCCCCGGCCGTCCGGGCTTGAGATACCTGACCACCGTCAGATGATTCAACAAACGCCGCAACGTCCAGTCGGAAATCATGTCCCCGGCGTCATCGGTGCGAACACCTCCGGCGTCATCCTCTGCCGGTTCGGGCGTCGCCCGCCGCAGATCGGCCAGCCGTATCCCTCCTGTCGGACTTTGCTTGAGGATGCTGAAGACCTGCTGCACAAGCACTGAGAGATGGAAAGGCGGCGACGCCTGACCGTTTGTTGCTTGCTCCTTACCCGCCAGGTCCAGCAACGCCGCAAACCGTACCTCCTCCACGGTCGAGCGCGCCAAGCCTACGATATAGGCGGCGCGCCGTCGCCGTCCGCCGCGCCCCATCCGCTGGACCAACGCGGCCGGCGTGGGCGGCGGCCCTACCAATACCACCATGTCGATGCTTCCGATGTCGATGCCCAACTCCAATGTCGAGGTGCAGACGCACAGCGCCGTGCTCGCCTCGGCCAGCCCCGCTT
>CAYJQA010000458.1:4495-4983 GCA_964372065.1 uncultured Litorilinea sp. | reverse complement strand
CAGTAAGACTAAGGACGCCGGTGTGCTGCCCACCGTAACGCCACCGACCTTCGTCTGCCGGCACTGCGACCACGCCATGGCCATCCTGCAGAGCTTCATGCGCGCTGAGACCATCCGCGCACCGCCACCATCATGGCCGGACTGCCGAGCCACCCTTTGCACGCGTTACCGATGAGCATAAGCCCGTCGGCCGGGTCGACTCGCGAGTGCCGCTGCGAACGGCACTACGTTGCCCCCTCACGCTCACGGGCAGGCGCCTCATCGGCGATGCTCCGCGCGCCGTCCGCACACGACGGCACGCTGGCGCCGCCGGCGTACCCGCTGTGATCGGCACCTCGCTGCCCGAATCCCCATCTTCTCTGTGCCTCGAACACCAGCGGTGGCGTTCGCCGTGGTTTCCTCCCTTGAGGCTTGTGCGACACCTGCCCTCAGGTCGTGGGTGCATGTCCCTCAGTAGTGCGCCGGGCAGGTGTCCCGCAACCCTAAAC
>CAYJQA010000458.1:0-4485 GCA_964372065.1 uncultured Litorilinea sp. | reverse complement strand
GCGGAAGCCTGTCGCAGCATGAACGCCGACGGCCACATCGTCGGGTGCATGGTGCAGTCGCACCAGTGCGTCTTCGCCCTCAGCACAAATTGCCGGGCGGTGCTGCACGCCCTCGGGCTTGGCCAGCGTCAGGCGGGATGAACAGCGACGCTGTTGCCACAGCGTTCAGCGCCGTGGATGTCGCAGAGCACGGCCGTGCTCTGCCTGACGACCGGTATGTCGACGTACGGTCTGAAGTCGGTTTTCGCGGCATCAAGGCCACACTCGTTCTGTGCCGAATGATCAGATTCCCACGCTTCCATGAAGGTCGGCCTGCATGATAAGATAGTAATAGGTTACTTACTTCATGGAGATCTAAACAGTGAATGAACGCCCCCAACACTTACCCGCCGACGAGCGGCGAGCCGCCACAGTGCAAGCCGTGGTCGACCTGGCAGCCGAGCAAAACCCGGCCGAGATCACGACCACGGCCATCGCTGATCGGATGGGTTTGACGCAGGGTGCGCTGTTTCGCCATTTCCCCACCAAGGACGCAATCCTGCAAGCAACGATGTCCTGGGTCAGCGAACGCCTGCTAGCCAGCGTGGACAAGGCGGCCGCTGGCGCTGCATCCCCTGCGGCGGCGCTCGAGGCCATGTTCATGACGCATATCGACTTCGTGGCAAAGCACCCGGGCGTGCCACGCATGCTGTTCGGAGAGTTGCAACGTTCTGGTGAAACGCTCGCCAAGCGCATGGTGCAGACCTTGAACCGTCAGTATGAACAGCGGCTGCGCCGCCTGATGGAAGCGGGCAAGGCGCAGGGCGAGTTGAACGCGGAGCTGAACGTGGATGCCGCTGCTGTGTTGTTCATCGGCACCATCCAGGGATTGGTCATGCAGTCACTCTTGGCTGGCAAGGTGAGTCGCATCCGCCGCGAGGCACCAGCCGTGTTTGCCATCTATCGCCGTGGCATTGGAGCGGAGCGATGAAAACTCTCTGCGCCCTTGCTTGCGGCGTCCCAACGTCGAATCAGAGCACCACAAGACCTAAATCGATCCAGCGCATGGGAGGCGTGCAATGAGCAAAATCACTTCCTCTGGCGCCGCGAAACTGGCCATCGTCATCGTGGCGGTTCTTGCTCTAGGTTTCGGCGCCGCGTTCTTTTGGATGCAGCGCGCCGACCGGCACACTGGCCCGTTGCGCCTGTACGGCAACGTCGACATACGCGAGGTCCAACTGGCATTCCGCCAGCCTGGGCGCGTGGCTGAAATGGCGTTCGACGAAGGCGATGCCGTCAGCGCCGGCGCTCGCATGGCGGTGCTGGACGCCCAGCCCTATCGGGACGCGCTGGCGGCCGCCGAAGCCTCGGTGCAGGTGGCGCAGGCGGAACTCGCCAAACTGCGCCGCGGCTTGCGACCGCAGGAAATCACCCAGGCGCGGGAGGCACTCAAGCAGGCGCAGGCAGTCGCCATCGACACCGAGCGCAACTATCAACGCCAAAGCAGCCTGCTCGCCTCCGGCGCCAGCAGTCAGCGCACGGTCGATGCCGCCCGTACGGCACGCGACCAGGCGGCCGCCGGCGTCGAGGCAGCCAAGGCCGCCTTGTCGCAAGCATCCGAAGGGTTTCGCAAGGAAGACATCGCCGCGGCAGAGGCACGTCTGGGAGCGGCGCAAGCGGGACAGGCGCAAGCCGTCACCGCGCTTGCAGACACCGAATTGCGGGCGCCCAGCAATGGAACCGTGATCGCGCGGGTGCGTGAATCCGGCAGCATGGTTGCGAGCCAAAGCATGGTCTACAGCCTGAGCCTGGACAAGCCGGTTTACGTGCGCGCCTACGTGGGTGAACCGGACTTGGGACGCATCGCGCCCGGCACCGCGGTGCGCGTCAAGAGCGATTCCTCCGACAAGGTCTATCGGGGTCAGGTCGGCTTCATCTCGCCACGCGCCGAATTCACGCCCAAGACGGTGGAAACCAACGATTTGCGCACGGATCTGGTGTACCGCCTGCGCATCGTCATTGACGAAATCGACAGCGACGGTGCACTGCGGCAGGGCATGCCGGTGACGATCGAGGTCGATACAACAGCAGGCAAGAAAGTTGACACCGGCACGCCGGCAGGCGGGCGTTGAGATGCAGGTAAGCCCTGTCATCGCCGCCGTCCCTACCGGTGCGAGCGAAGGCGCCGCCGTCGTTATCGAAGGCGTGGACAAGCATTTTGGCCGCGTGCGAGCCTTGCAGTCCTTGAGTGCGCGCATCCACTACGGGCGGCTGACCGGCCTGGTCGGGCCGGACGGCGCTGGCAAGACGACGCTGATGCGCATCCTGACTGGCCTCCTGGTGCCCGATGCCGGCCGCGTCACCCTGGCTGGCTACGACGTGGTGCGGGACAACGACGCCATCCACGTCGCCAGTGGTTACATGCCACAGCGTTTCGGCCTGTATGAAGACCTGTCGGTGATGGAGAACATGCGTTTGTATGCGCAACTGCGCGGCATGGACGTTGGCCGCAACGCCGACCTCTTTGCCGAACTGCTCGACTTCACGCGGCTTGGCCCATTCACCAAGCGACTGGCTGGAAAGCTCTCCGGCGGTATGAAACAGAAGCTCGGTCTGGCGTGTGCGCTCATGGCGCGGCCCAAGGTCCTGCTGCTGGACGAGCCTGGAGTGGGCGTCGATCCGGTCAGCCGCCAGGATCTGTGGCGCATGGTGCAGGCGCTCACCAACGAGGGCATGGCCGTCGTCTGGTCCACCGCCTATCTGGACGAGGCCGAGCGCTGCGAGAGCGTGCTCTTGCTGAACCAGGGGCGACTCTTGTTCGATGGGCCGCCGCAACAATTGACCGCGCAACTCGAGGGCCGCAGTTTTCGTCTGGAAGATGTCGGCGCCGAGCGCCGCGCCGTGCTCACCGAGGCACTTGATTTGCCCAGCGTGAGTGACGGCGTGATCCAGGGCGCCGGCGTGCGCTTGGTGCTGCGCGATGGCGCCGACGCGGAGCAAATCCAGGCACTGGCCGATCAGGCGCAAGTGCGTCTGGCGGCGGTACCGGCGCGCTTCGAGGACGCCTTCATCGACTTGCTCGGCGGCGGCCCCGGTGGCACCTCGGCGCTGGCTGAGCGCCTGCCGCCGGTCGAACTCGGTTCCGAAATTGCCGTGTCTTGCCGGAATCTCACCAAGCGCTTCGGCGAATTCACCGCCACCGACAACGTCAGCTTCGAGGTGCAAAAGGGCGAGATCTTCGGCCTGCTCGGCCCCAACGGCGCCGGCAAATCCACCACCTTCAAGATGCTGTGCGGTCTGCTCAAGCCTACCGCAGGCGAGGCGCACGTGGTGGGGCACGATCTGCGCCGTGCCACCGGCGCGGCAAAGAGCCGGCTTGGCTATATGGCGCAGAAGTTCTCGCTCTACGGCCTGCTCTCGGTGCGGCAGAACCTGGAGTTCTCCGCCGGGGTGTATCAATTGGAGGGGAATATACGACGCGAACGGATCGAGGAAATGATCGAAACCTTCGATCTGGGCGACTGGTTGACCGCCACGCCTGATTCTCTGCCGCTGGGGCACAAGCAGCGCCTCGCGCTGGCCTGCTCGCTCATGCATCGCCCCCCTGTGCTGTTCCTGGACGAACCCACTTCGGGCGTGGATCCCATCACGCGACGTGAGTTCTGGACTCACATCAACGGCCTGGCGCGCAAGGGCGTGACCATCATGGTCACCACCCACTTCATGGACGAGGCCGAATACTGCGACCGGGTGGCCATGCTCTCGCGTGCGCGGCTCATCGCGCTGGATACCCCCGATGCGCTCAAGCGCATCGCCGCCAATGGTGTTATTCGCCGCTTCATAAATCAACACGCCTTGTATATGATTGCCCAGGTCACTCAGGCCGTCTTTATCAGTGCCGATATAGTTATGGGCTACCGTATTATGTTGGGTGCTGCCGCCGCTAATTTCCACACCGCTCCAGCCATTGCCCGAGATCAAATTGCGGCCATCGTCTAAAGTCCTGCCAATGACATTATCGTGGGCGCCGCCAAAAATATATACGCCTCTTGCGTTATTGCCCAGGCCAGATTCGCCAGTGAAATCCAATCCGATGTAATTGCCAGCCACCAGGTTGCCCGATGCGTTTGCGCCGCCGATAGCTACACCATTTGTCTCATTGCCAGTGATCCAGTTACGGTAAAAGTCCGCACCGCCGATCACGTTATTGGATGCATCGTAGATATAAACACCGCTATAACTATTGCCTAAGACCCCGTTTCCGTCTGCCGTCAGGCCGATCATATTGCCGCGCACGTGATTCTGGGCGGTAGCGCTGCCGGTAATGTACACCCCGTAACTGGCATTGGCAGAGATCACGTTGCTCATGCCATCCACCTGAGCGCCGCCGATGATATTGTACATAGCCCCACCATCGATTTTGACCCCATTGTCACCATTGCCCCACATGGTTGTACCGGCAGGGTTCACGCCGATATAGTTGCCTTTCACCGTATTGGTATACGT
>CAYJQA010000457.1:0-5000 GCA_964372065.1 uncultured Litorilinea sp. | reverse complement strand
GCCTTTGGGCATCTGGCACCCTTCGCTCTCTAATTCACATCACGCATCTTTGGGCGCGCCGGCGCGGGCCGCACGGATCGGCGGTTGGAAAACCGCCGCTACAAAAGGCGAACTTTGCGTTCTTGGCGGCTTTGCGTGAGACCTCTTCTCTGCGGCTTATTTGCACAAATTGCGGCCATCTGGCATTCTACCCCCAAGGTTCCGCCGGTATCACCGCCGCTCAACCACCACCCTGCGCCGCCCGGCGCACACCCGGCTACAGCCATGACCAACCCGGTCCTCGCTTTGGAAATGCGCCAGATCACCAAACGGTTCCCCGGCGTGCTGGCGAACGACGCCGTGAGCTTTGGCGCGGTGAAGGGCGAAGTACATGCCCTCTTGGGCGAAAACGGCGCGGGCAAGTCCACCTTAATGAACATCCTGTGCGGGCTGTATCGCCAGGACAGCGGCGAGATCTTCATCGACGGCCGCCCCGCGGATTTCCATTCGCCCCGTGACGCCATCCGCGCCGGGGTGGGCATGGTGCATCAGCATTTTATGTTGGTTCAGACCCAGAGTGTGGCGGAAAACGTCGTCTTGGGGCTGACCGATCTGCCCTGGGTGTTGGACTCCAACCGCATCGAAGCCGAGGTCGCCCGCATCGCCGACGAGTTTGGCTTGCCGGTGGACCCGCGCGTCAAGGTCTGGCAACTGTCGGTGGGCGAGCAGCAGCGGGTGGAGATCATCAAGCTGCTCTATCGCGGGGCGCAGATCCTGATCCTGGACGAGCCGACCGCGGTGCTTACGCCCCAGGAGACGCAAGCCTTCTTCCATACGCTGCGCGGGATGACCGCCCTGGGCAAGACCATCATCCTGATCAGCCACAAGCTGGACGAGGTGCTGTCCATCGCCGACCGCATCACCGTCTTGCGCGGGGGCAAGTTTGTTGCCACCGTCCCCGCCGCGGGCATGTCCAAGGCCCAACTGGCGAGCCTCATGGTGGGCCGTGAGGTGTTGTTTCGCGTCGAGAAGCCGCCCGCTCAGGTGGGCGAGGTGCGGCTCACGTTGGAACAGGTCGAGGCGGCCAACGACAAACGACTGCCCGCGCTGCGGGGGCTGTCGCTGTGCGTCCGTTCCGGCGAGATCGTGGGCATTGCGGGCGTGGCGGGCAACGGGCAGCGCGAACTGGCCGAGGTCATCTGTGGGCTGCGCGCCGCCGGCGGTCACATTGATGTCTCCGGGACCAGCGTCGCCAACGCGCCGCCGATCATCATGATCGAGGCGGGCATCGCGTATATTCCCGAAGACCGCAGCGCCACCGGCAGCGCGCCCAATCTCTCGATTGCCGAAAACTTGGCGCTCAAGAGCTATCGCCAGGCCGGACTCAGCGGCCGTGTGTTCCTCAGCCGCAAAGCCATGCGCGCCCGCGCCGTGGACCTCATCCGCCAGTTCAACATTGCCACGCCGTCGCCGGAGACGCCCGCGCGCCTGCTCAGCGGCGGCAACCTGCAAAAAGTGATCCTGGCGCGCGAGATCGGCCAACAGCCGCTGGTCACCATCGCCGCCTATCCCACGCGCGGGTTGGACGTGGGCGCGACCGAGTATGTGCGCAGCCTCTTGGTCGAAGAGCGCAACCACGGCGCGGCGATCCTGCTCATCTCCGAAGACTTGGATGAGATTTTCGCCATCTCCGACCGCATCGCCGTGCTCTTTGAGGGGCGCATTGTGGGCGAAATGTCCGGCGACCAAGCCGATCTAGACACTATCGGCCTGATGATGGCCGGGGCGCATGGCACACCGGAGGCCGCCGTATGAAGGGCCAAACGACCGCCGTCCGCCCGTCAGCCGGCTGGCGGCTGGAGCGCGCCGCCGAACAACCGCGCTGGCTGCGTTGGCTGTCGCCGCTGATCCTCTTGGCGGCGGCGTTGGTGGTGGGCGCGGGGCTGCTGGTCCTGGCCGGCGCGCACCCCTGGGTGGTCTATCGCAGTATGGCCGAACTGGCCTTTGGCTCGGCCTATGGGTGGTCGGACACGACCATCAAGGCGACGCCGCTGATCCTGGCGGGCTTGGGCGTTTCGGTTGCGTTCCGGATGCGGCTGTGGAACATCGGCGCCGAGGGGCAATTGTACCTGGGCGCGTTCTTTGCCACGGGTGTGGCGCTCTTTGTCCTGCCGCCGGAGACGCCGCAGGCGCTTATGCTGCTGGCGATGGGCGTGGCCGGCTTCATCGGCGGCGCACTCTGGGGGGTGATTCCGGGCGTACTCAAGGCCAAGCTCAACGTCAACGAGATCATCACCACGTTGATGCTCAACTATGTCGCGATCTTGTGGAACAACTATTGGGTCTACGGGTCGTGGGGGGAGCGCGGCTTTGGCCTAACGCCGCAGTTCCCGCGCGCGGCCTGGCTGCCGCGCCTGACCGACTTGGCGGACGCCTTCCCGTTCCTGCGTGGCTTGACGGCCCACTTCGGCATCTTCCTGGCGCTGATCCTGGCGGTGGTGCTCTGGATCGTGTGGCAGCGTACCCGCTGGGGCTTTGAGGTGACGGTGGTGGGCGACAACCCGCGCGCCGCCCGCTACGCCGGGATCAGCCTGACGCGCAACATCATCTTGGTCATGGCGCTATCCGGCGGTCTGGCCGGGCTGGCGGGCATGAGTGAGGTCTCCGGGGTGGTCCATCGTCTCCAGGAACGCTTTTCGCCCGGCTATGGGTTCACCGCCATCATCGTGGCCTGGCTCGCCAAGCTCAACCCGCTGGCGATTGTGGTCGTTTCCTATCTGTTTGCGGGGCTGCTGGTGGGCGGCGACGCCATCCAGCCCGCGGGCATTGCCGAGTTGCTCCAGGGTGTGATCTTGTTTGTCGTCGTCGGCGGCGAAATGATGCTGCACTACCGGGTCCGTATTCGGGGGTGACCGCAAAGGACGTCGCGAACGTCAAGGTCGGCATTGCCGGGGAAGGAATGGACCATGTCAAACGTCACCTACATTTCCACGCCCTATAGTTATTCATCGGCCGTGGCCGCGGGGGATTACGTCTTTCTTGGGCTGCACCGTGGCTTTGGCGAGAGTTTTGGCGAGCAGATGAAAGACGCCCTGGATGGAGTGGAAGGGACGCTCGGCAAACTGGGTTTGCCCCTGGCGAGCCTGGTCAAAGTCAACGTCTGGCTCAAGCACATCGGCGACCTCCCGGAGATGGAGAAGTACTTTGACGGGCGCTTTGCCGAAGGCCACTATCCCGCCCGCATGACCTCCACGACCGAGTTTATTGATGCGGACTGTCTGCTCATGATCGAGGGGGTTGCGTACAAGGGGTAAGCTCTTTTTGGTCTTTGCGCCCTCTGCGTCCTTTGCGGTTAGTTCTTTGAGACCTCTCTAATGGACTTGATCCTGATCGTCAACCTGCTCGCTTCGGGCATCCGCTATGGCACAGCCATCCTCTTTGCCAGCATCGGCGAGGTCTTCTCCGAGCGGGCGGGCGTGACCAACCTGGGCGTGGAAGGCATGATGCTCATGGGCGCGATGAGCGCCTTTGGCGTGGCGCACGCTACCGGCGACCCGTGGTTGGGGCTGTTGGCGGCGGCGGGCGTGGGCGGGCTGCTTGCGCTGCTGCATGCCTTTATGACCGTCACCTTGCGCGCCGACCAGGTGGTCAGCGGCTTGGCGCTCACGTTTGTGGGTACGGGACTGAGCGCGGTCTTGGGCGCGCCGCTGGTGCAGGTCAAGCAGGCCCCGCGCCTGCCCGACTTCCCCATCCCCGGTCTGGCCGATTTGCCCATCCTCGGCCCGCTCTTCTTTGACCATAACGTCATCATCTATCTTGGCTTTCTGTTGGCGCCCGCGGCCTGGTTCTTTATCTACCGCACGCGGCCCGGTCTGGAACTGCGCGCCGTGGGCGAGTATCCGGCGGCGGCCGACGTCCAGGGCATCAACGTCTTTGGCCTGCGCTATACCTATGTCGTGTTGGGCGGCGTGCTGGCAGGGATCGGCGGCGCGTCGCTGAGTCTGGCGATCTCCCCGCTGTGGATCGAAGGCATGACCTCGGGCCAGGGCTGGATCGCCGTCGGTCTGGTCATCTTTGCCGGGTGGGACCCGGTGCGCGCGGCGTTTGGCTCCTATCTCTTCGGCGCGATCCGGCGCTTGCCGCTGGATTTGCAGAACTTGGGGCCGTTCTTGGCGAATCCCACCTGGGGCTATTTCACCAATATGCTGCCCTATCTCTTTACCATCATCGTCTTGGTCCTCGGCTCGCGCGAGGCCATGCGGCGACGGGCAGGCGCGCCCGCGGCGTTGGGTCTGCCCTATGTGCGGGAAGAGCGCGGGGCGTAGGCGCATCCCTTGCTACCCCAATCCCACGTCGCCTATACCTGGTTGGCGCTGACCGTCGCTCAAGACACGCTGGGCGTCGCGCCCGACGCCGACTATCGCGGGGTGGCGCTGGCCGCGATGGGGTCCGACCTCGTCGACAAACCGCTGGCCGCGGCCTACTTCTATCGCAAGCACCGCGCGGCCGTCCTCTTTGCCCATACCTTGCTGGCCTATGGCGGCGTGGCCGGGCTGACCGCGGTCCGGTTTCCGCGCGGGTGGGTCTATGGGCTGGCCTTTCTCGGCCATGCGCTGCTCGACCGCATTTGGTTCTATCGCGACACCTTCTTTTGGCCGTTCCGCGGCTGGCGCTTCCACGTCTGGCGTAAGCGCGGCTCCGAACAAGAGGACATGAAGCTGGCGTATTGGGTTGCGTTTACGCGACGGCCTGAGTTGTGGGGCTGGGAGCTGGGCGGGCTGCTGGCGCTGGCCTATGTAGCGTGGCGTCACCGGCTGTATCAGCCCGCCCGCCTGCGCCGCTTCTTGGCTACCGGCCGCCCCACCCCCTAGGTTACGCACGCCACGCGGGGAAGCGACGCGCGATGATCTCGGCCACGGTTCGCCGCATTTTGGTCAATACGAGCGCGTTGACGGGCGCGAGTTTGTGGCGCATCGTCGTCAGCTTTGTGTTGCAACTGCTGGTTGCGCGCAGGTTAGGGC
>CAYJQA010000456.1:0-5010 GCA_964372065.1 uncultured Litorilinea sp. | reverse complement strand
CCGCCGGGGAGAGGCTGATCCCCCACGGCGCGAGCAGCCCCGCGGCCAACGGGATGGCGACGATGTTGTAGCCCGCGGCCCACCAGAGATTCTCGACCATCTTGCGCTGCGTGGCCCGGCTCAAGGTGAGAATCTTCGCCACGTCGAGCGGGTTGCTGCGGATCAAGATGATGTCGGCGGACTCGACGGCCACGTCGGTCCCGCTGCCGATGGCAATGCCGATGTCGGCGCGGGTGAGCGCGGGCGCATCGTTGACCCCGTCGCCCACCATCGCCACCTTGCGCCCCTGCTGCTGGAGTTTGGCGACCTCGCGGTCCTTGTGTTCGGGCAGCACTTGGGCGATGTAGGTGCGGATGTCCAACTCGTCCGCCACCGCTTTGGCGACGGCCTCGCTGTCGCCGGTGAGCATGACCACCTCGATGCCCGCCTGCTGAATCTGCGCGACCGCGGCGCGGCTTTCGGGGCGCACCACATCGGCCAGGGCAAAGGTGGCGACGACGGCTTCCTCCTGCACCAGATAAACCACCGCCTGGCCTTTGGCTTCGCTCTGCGCCACGAACTCGGCCAGCCCAGAGGGCGGCGCTAACTCCAGCAGCTCGAGCAGCCGCGGGCCGCCAATATGGATGGTGCGGCCATTGACCACGGCACGCGCGCCGCGGCCCTTGATCGCGGTGAACTCGGTCGCGCCCAGCGGCTGGAGGCCGCGTGCCGCGGCGGCGCGGCGAAAGGCTTGGGCGATGCTGTGCTCGGAGTCACCCTCGGCAGCCGCGGCCAGTGTCAGCGCGTCGTCTTCGGTCCAGCCCGGCGCGACCGCCATGCCGACGATGCCCTGCTTCCCTTCGGTCAGCGTGCCGGTCTTGTCAAAGATGATGGTGTCCAAATTGCGCGCCTGCTCCAGCGCCAAGCGGTCGCGCACCAAGATGCCGTTGGACGCGGCCAGCGAGGTGCTGATGGCGACGACCAGCGGGATCGCCAGCCCCAGCGCGTGGGGACAGGCGATGACCAGCACCGTCGCCACCCGCTGCACCACGTCCACGTTGAAGCCTGTCGCCAGCGACCACGCCAGCGCGGTGATGAGCGCGGCGGCGACGGCGATGTAGAAGAGCCAGCCTGCGGCGCGGTCGGCCAGGACCTGCGTGGGTGACTTGCTGCTCTGCGCCTGCTCCACCAGCCGCATGATGCCCGCCAGGGTGGTGGCGTCGCCCAGCGTGTCAACGCGCACGCGCAGGCTGCCGTCGCCGTTGACCGTGCCGCCGATGACCCGGCTGCCCGCTTCCTTGCCCACCGGGCGGCTCTCGCCCGTGATCATGGCCTCGTTGACATGGGACTCGCCCGTCACGACCTCGCCGTCGGCGGGGATGCTCGCGCCCGGGCGCACCAACACCAGGTCGCCCGCCCGCAGTTGCCCGGCGGGGATGGTCGCGACGCTGCCGTCGGCGGCCAGCCGCTCGGCGGTGTCCGGCATGAGCTTGGCCAACTCGTCGAGCGCCCCCGACGCGCGGCGCACGCTGCGCATCTCCAGCCAATGGCCCAACAGCATCACGTCGATGAGCAGCGCCATTTCCCAGAAGAAGCCGCCCGCCGGGTCGATCCAGAGCGCGGCCAGGCTGTAAAGAAAGGCCACCGAGATCGCCAGCGAGATCAGCGTCATCATCCCTGGACGGCGGTCGCGCAGTTCCGGCCCGGCCATGCCCAGAAACGGGAGGCCCCCGTAGATGAAGATGATGATGGCAAAGAGGGGGCCGACCCAAACGCTGCCGGGAAAGGCGGGCGCTTGGAAGCCGAACCACATCTGGAGCATGTGGCTATAGAGCAGCACGGGCACGGTGAGGAGCAGCGACACCCAGAAGCGCTGCCGGAACATCTGCTCATGGCCGGTGTGGTCGACATGCCCGGCGTGGGCGCTCTGCGCGGCCTGACCGCCGTGGCCCGTGTGCCCGGCATGGGCGGCGGGTGCTGCCGGCTCGGCCTGATGGTGGGCGTGCTGCCCATGTTCGTGTCCGGCATGGGTGGGTTGCGCAGCCGCGTGTTCGCCGTGGGCAGCGTGGTGGTCGTGGTGCGGCGCAGGCGGTGGGTCTGGCATGGGGAAGTCTCCTTGTGCGCCCCCCGGCGCGAACCGAGGGGCGCGGACTGCGAGCGGAGGCCGTTACTCGGTCACATTGTACCAGTCAGCCAACCACGCACGCATTTGCTCAATTTCGGCGGTCTGGGCCGCGATGATCGCCTCGGCCAGCGTGCGAATCTCCGGGCGCTCGCTTTGCTCCAGCGCCATGTCGGCCATGCCGATCGCGCCCTGGTGGTGCGAGATCATGGCGACCAGGAAGCGTTGGTCAAAGGGCGTGCCGTCGTCCGGGCCGATGCGCATGTCGCCCATGTCCATGGCCACCCCGGCGGTGGGGGCCAGGTCGGGGAACCAGGCGGCGCGCCACTCCTGCATCTGGGCGATCTCGGCAGTCTGCGCCCCGATAATGGCGTCCGCCAGGGTCCGCAGTTCGGGGCGCTCGCTGTTCGCGATGACTTCTTCCGCCATCGCAATCGCGCCCTGGTGGTGCTCGATCATACCGTCGATAAAGGCGGCGTCAAAGGGCGCATCGGTGGTCATGTGGCCGCTGTGGTCCGTCCCGCCGGACTGGGCGGTGGGCGCGGCGGCGGGCGCGCCCGGCTGGACCGCGGTGCAGGCGCTCAGCACGACGACGCAGCACGCAACGGTAAACAAACGAGTGATGGGTAGCATAGGTGTCACTTCTTTCTATGTCTCTGAATCTGTGTATCCGAATTACGCAGGCATTGTCTACGACGGGGCGCGTAAGCGGGCGCGCTGAAGTACGCGCGGGGCGTAGGCAATTATGCCTAGACGCGGCCAGGGGCGCACCGATGACCGGCGCGCCCCTGGCGGGGCAGAGATAATGGGGGGCAGAGAGCGTGGCAGTTAGTCCGCGCCCAGCGGGAAGTTCAGCGTCACGTGCTGGCCGTCGATGTCGTGCAACTCCAGGGTGACTTCGCCGACCTCGTACAGTTGGGCGTGGGCGGGGTGGTCGATGACGAAGCGCAGGACGCCCGGCACGTGATGGCCGCCCGTCGTTTCGGGTTCCCAGGCGGTGGCCGCGAATTTGGCCGTGCCGATGGTGAGGGTCGCGCGCTCAGCCAGGTCGAAGCCCAAGTCCACCGAGTGGGTGTCGAGGGCGACAGCGAAAGCCACGTCCAGTACGTCGCCGGTCGTCAGCGGAGTGACCTCGACCGTGATCGCACCCGCAACGGCTTTCTGTACGGTATGGACCATCGTCGGCGCAGCATGGCCGGAATGATCGACCGGCGCTGCGGCGGCGGGTTCAGGGGTGGTCGCGGGGGTCGGGACAGCCGCGGTGGGTGCGGGCGTGGTTGCAGAGACCGGGACGGTCACGGTGACAGTCGGGGTCGCGACGGCGGCGGGCGCAGTGGGGCCGGAATGATCGACTGGTGGGGCGGGCGCGACGTCAGCCTTGTCGCCGCCCATCACCCCCATTCCACCACCCATCATGCCTTCACACATCATGCTGCCGCCCATCATGCCACCGGCCATCATGTCGTCCATCATACCCATACACTTGCCCATCATACCCATGTCGCCGGCCATCATCCCGCCCGCCAGCATGGTCTGCATTTGGCCCATCTGCATGTGCATCTGGCCCATCATCCCCATCATGCCCATCATCTTGTCCATATCGTCCATGGACATGGTGCCGGTCATGGGCATGGACGACATCATCTCGCCCATCGTGGTCATCATCTGACCCATTGCGACCATCTGCGCGCCCATTTCGGCCATATTCATACTGCCGGAGATCGGTTGGGTCGCGGCCATCATCCCCATCCCGGCCATATCACCGCCCATGCCGGGGCCTTGGTGTTGGGCGGGCGCGGCCGCCGCGGCCGGTTGTGCGAGGATCAAGGTCAAGATGAGCGCCGCCGCCACCGGCGCAACGGTCATGGCGAACGTACGGAACGTAAGTCCGGCAGCACGGATGTGGGCGAACATAGGGAGTGGGTTCCTTTACAAGAAAGTAGCTGGCCGATTGGTTGCGCCGTCGCATGCGCCCCGGCTGGCGGCGTCACGCGTGATTGGCGTTCTGGCCCAAGTGTAGCGGCGCGGCCGGGCGTGGGGATGCGCCGGTGGGCGCGGCCCGGATGGGCAAGATCGCGGGGACGCGACCTGGTCGAATGGCTAGGGGAATGCGGGCGACGGGAGCGCGTCCGGCTCCCGGCTCCCGGCGGCGTTCTCCTCCGCGGGCAAGGGCAACCGCACCAAGATGGTGGTCCCTCGCCCCGGCGCGCTCTCGATGTGGATCGCGCCGCCGTGGAGTTGGGCGCGCTCCTTCATGCCAAGCAGGCCAAAGTGCCCTTCTTGCGCCAAGTGCGCCGGTTGGCCCGCGACGACAAAGCCGCATCCATCGTCGGCGATGCGCAGCGCCAGCGTATCGTCGCGCAGCTCCAACTGCACGTGGACCTGGCGCGCCTGGGCGTGTTTGACGACATTTTGCAGCGCCTCTTGGACGATGCGATAGACGCTGGTCTGCACGGCAAAAGGGACCGGCGCGGCGATGTCGCCGGTGGTCGTGAAGTCGCCCGCGAGATCATGGCGGCGGCTGACCTGGCGCACCAGCATTTCCAGCGCAGGCACAAAGCCCAAATCTTCCAGATAGAGCGGGCGCAGCGCGTGAATCTGGCGGCGCAGACCGTCGATGATCGCCATCACCTGGGGACGGAGGTCCTGCAGGCGTGCGCCGGCGCGCTGCGGGTCGCGCTGTACTTCGCGTTCCAGCAGTTCCATCTGTTGGTTGAGCGCGACCAACTCTTGCACGGTATCGTCGTGGAGTTCGCGCGCCAGGCGGCGGCGTTCTTCCTCTTGGCCCAACGTCATCGCGCCGAGGTAGCTCTGTAGCTCTTGCTGGTACTGATGAATTTGGCCGGTCATACGCGCCAGGGCCAGCCGCAGTTCTTGGACCAGGTAGGGCAACAGGGCGCCGCGGCAGC
>CAYJQA010000455.1:3573-5030 GCA_964372065.1 uncultured Litorilinea sp. | reverse complement strand
CTGTCGCTTCCGCGCAGCCGACGGCGGCGTGGAGATCGCCGTAGCCGACACCGGGCAGGGCATCGCCGCCGAGGACCTGGCCCACGTGGCCGAGCGTTTTTTCCGCACCGACAAGGCGCACACGCGCACGATCAAAGGCGCGGGGTTGGGGCTGGCACTCGTCCAGTCCATCGTCGATTTCTACGGCGGGCGGCTCGCCATCGCCAGCCCCGGTCTAGGGCAGGGGACGACGGTGACCGTCTGGTGGCCGTTGGAGCCGACGCCGCACGCTCAAGCGGTCGCGGCATAGTTGGTGATCACCAGTTCGCTGATCTTGCCGCGCTTGTCCGCCTGCACGTTGATCATGCGGTTGGCCCACACGCGGCGCAGACAAAAGCGGGCATAGTGGCGCGTGAAGAAATCGTCGGCGGGGTCCACGTTGGCCGGGTCGGAGTTACTCAACATGAGCTTCGCCCCGGTCGTGTCGTGGAGCCGGGCAAAGAAGCGCGCCAGCTCGATCTGGTCTTCGTCGTCAAACTTGTGGGCGGCATAGGCCGTAAAGCGCGCCGTCGCGCTCAGGGGGCGATAAGGCGGGTCAAAGTAGACAAAGGTCGCGGCGTCCACGTGCGCGGCGCAGGCCGCGAAGGGCGCGCACGCAATCTCGGCGCGCTGGAGCTGCGCCGACACGCGGCGTAGATTCTCCGCCGCGCAGATCACGGGGCGGCGATAGCGCCCAAAGGGAACGTTGAACTCGCCCCGCCGGTTGAGCCGGTACAGCCCGTTAAAGCACGTCTTGTTCAGAAAGATCATCTGCGCCGCGCGCCCCACCCAATGCGCGGCATAGCGGGTGGGGTCCACCGCCGCGCGGCCGTGATTATACGCCTCGCGCACGGCATAGAACTCGGCGCGGCGGGCGGCCTCCTCCACGGCCAGATAGCGCCGTTCCAGGCCGGCCAGCCGCTCGATCAACGCCTCGACGTCGCGCTGCACCACGCGATAGGCCAACACCAGTTCCGGGTTGGCGTCGCTGAGAAAGGCCGCCTCGATACGGTAACGCTGCGCTACGGTCAGAAACAGCGCGCCGCCGCCCAAGAACGGCTCTACATAGCGCCGCAGCCCGCCCCGCGCCAACGCCACGGGAAAGCACGCGGCCAGTTGCGCCAGGAGTTGGCCCTTGCCCCCGGCCCATTTGAGGAAGGGCCGCGCCTCGGTTGCGGAAGTCTGCGCCATGCGGTTCGTCCTGTCCTCGCGGCATCCAGGTGATGTGGGGCCATTGTACCCCATGCAAAAGCGGCGCCCGGAACCCGGACGCCGCCTTGACGACAACCTAGCGTGGGATGAACGCCGCGCTTAGCCCTTGACCGCGCCGGCGGTGAGGCCGGCCACCACGAAACGCTGCGCCAGCACATACAGTAATAGCACGGGTATACTCATCAGGAACGCGCCGCTCATGATCTCGCCCCACAGGAACACATCCC
>CAYJQA010000455.1:0-3563 GCA_964372065.1 uncultured Litorilinea sp. | reverse complement strand
GATCAGACCCGCCAACCCCACCGGCAACGTCCACAGGTCCTTGGTGTTGTTGAACAGCATGGCCTGCAAGTATTCGCTCCACGAGAGCGTAAAGGCGAAGATGGCGCAGGAGACCAGCCCCGGCGCGGCCAGCGGGAAGATCACCCGGAACAACGCCCCCAGCCGCGTGCAGCCGTCCACCAGGGCCGCGTCCTCCATCTCACGCGGGATGGTGCTGAAGTAGCCCTTCAGCATCCAGATCGCGAACGGCACCGTGCCGCCCAGGTAGGAAATCATGAGCACATAGAGCGAGTTGAGCAGCTTCAACTGGCTCATCATGACATACAGCGGGATCAGCGTCAGGATACCGGGAATCAGATAGACGAAGAAGATCCCGCTGGCGAAGAAGTCGCGGCCGGGATAGCGCAGCCGCGTCACACTGTAGCCCGCCAGCGCGCCCACCACCAGCGTTATGCTCGTCGTCACCACCGAGACGGTGAGACTGTTGCGCAACTGGGTCAGATACGGCGTGCGCGCAAAGAGGCTCTTGATGTTGTCCACGGTCGGATGCAACGTATACAGCAGCGGATCCGGCAGATAGAGTTCACTCTTGGGTTTGATGGCGGTCAGCAGCATCCAGTAGATGGGGAACAAGACGATCAGCAGGACAATCGCCAGACAGGCCATCTGCACCCAGTGCACGATGCGGTTTTGCATGCGGTAGCCGATCATGACTCGTCCTCCCGCTTCGTAACCGTCCGCGTCAACCAAACAATCAGGACCGTGAAGAAAGGCAGCAGCATGACGGGCAGCGCCGCCGCTTTCCCCACTTCCAGACCCATAAACGCAATCTTGTAGGTGATGATGGGGAAGACCTCGGTCGCCGTCCCCGGCCCACCTTTGGTCAACACCCACACACTGGTGAAGTCGTTGATCGTCCAGATGAACGACAACAGCGTCACAATCTGGATGACCGTCTGCAGCCCTGGCACCGTAATGTGCCGGAACAACTGCCAGCGGGAAGCGCCATCCACGCGCGCGGCCTCATAGAGGTCCTCGGAGATTGATTGCAGCCCGGCCAGCAGATTAATCGCAAAGAAGGGGAAGCCACGCCAGATGTTGACCAAAATCACCGACGGCATGGCCAGCTTGGGGTCGCCCAAGAAGTTAATCGGCGCACCGATGAGATTCGTCTTCATCAACACCGAATTGATGATGCCGAAGAGGTCGCTGTACATCCACGTCCAGATCAGCACACCCACCACCAGCGGCAGCGACCAGGGCAGCAGGATGATCCCACGCACCAGACCGCGGCCGAAGAACTGCTGGTTGAGCAGCAGCGCCACCCCCAGACCCAACGGCAGTTTCACAGCCACCGACGACAGTGCAAAGGTCAAACTGCGTCCGATGGACTTCCAGACCGCCGGGTTCTCGATCAGCGAAGCGTAGTTGTCCAACCCGATAAAACGCGGGTTGGCAAAGCCGATCATCTTATTGTAAAAGCTAAACCAGATGCCCGAGAACGCCGGATAGCCGATGATGATCAGCAGCACGATCACGGCCGGCGCCAACAACCCATAACCGAGCAGCGCTTCCTCGGTCAGCCAGGCGCGACGCTTGCGATAGGTCGAGCGGGCAGCCGCCAGCGTCCCGGCCGCCCCGCGAGTATTTGCCATAATGCCTCCTTCGCCGAAGGGAAAAGGTCGGGCAGGCTACCACCCGGTATGCCCGCCCGACCCTAAGCAATGCAGAGGCTAGGCCTGTGCGTACCTTTCCTTGATCTCCTGCGCCTGGCGCTCGAAGTCCGCGATCGCGTCCTCGACCTTCCAGCCCTCGACCGCGATGCGCGCGGTCATTTCGGCGAAGAGGAACTTGGCGCCCACTTCGTCGATCCACGCCGTGGGGTCGCCCGGCTCAAACATCGTAAAGGCATACGGCAGCGTGGCCAACGCCTGCTTGTTCCACTGGTCCTCGGTGTAGATGGCGAGACCCTCGTAGGCCTGCAGCGTCGGGTAAAACATGCCACTAGCTACTTCCAGGTTGCCCGGATAGCGTTCCGGCGACATGGTGCCCTTAATCAACAGCTTGGCCAGATCCGGGTGCTTGGACGACGCCATGACGCCCGCGGCCGAACCACCCATATAGGTCTTGGGTGTGCCCTTTTCGCCGCCGCCCGGCAGCACGCCGACCACCGTCGAGTTGAGCCAACCCGGATCGGTCTCGCGCATGTTATTGAGAATGCTGCCCGAGTTGTAGCACATGGCCAGTTGGCCGCTCAGGAAGGCCTGGTTGTTGCCCGTGTCGTCCCAGCCGGTGACGCCCGACGGCATGACATTATACTTGTTGAGCAGGTCACTGCTGAACTGAAGTGCGGCTGCCGTCTCCGGGCTGTTGATGACGATGTTGCCTTCGGCATCCTGCAAGGAGCCGCCAAAGGAATAGATCAACAACGCGTTGAAGTTGTTGCCGTCCGGCACCATCCCAAAGGTGTTGCCGAAGCCCCAAATGCGATTGGCCGGGTCGGTGACCGCCTGGGCCGCGGCCACAAACTCGTCCAGGGTCGTCAGCGGTGCGGTGAAGCCCGCCGGTTCCAAGATGTCCTGGCGATAGTAGAAGAACTGCGGCTCATTGTGGAAGGGGACGCCCACCTGCTTGCCGCCGACGGTGACTTCGCGGATGTCCGGCTCGTACCAGCCGCCGCCGCTCTCACCGATCTCGGCGAAGACGTCCGACACGTCGGTCAGGATGCCCTGGGCGTATTGCTGCGACACCCGAATCCCCAACAGCACATCGGGCAGCGTCCCGGCCTCGGTTGCGGCGTTCTGCTTCTGCTGATAGTCGCCCCACGGGAATTGCTGGACTTCTACCTCGAAGCTGTTGGCTTCGGCGGCCATCGTCGCTGACTCGGCGAAATATACGTTCTGTTCTTCGATGAAATGCTGAGGGGCCCAAAAGACCAACGAGGCAGGCTCCGCCGCAGGCGCGGCTCCGGCCTCTCCGGTCGTCGCCGGCACGGCGGTCGGCGCACACGCGGCAAGTACGACTCCGGCAGAAACCACACCGGACATGCGTAAGAAATGACGGCGGCTCAGTTTGCTGGATTGCATCGGTAACTCCTTTGTTACACTTATGAGGGAAAAACGTATTCCTCAATCGAACTCAGCGCGAACCACGGATACAACAGAAATGGCCGGCCACATCAACGGTTTTGTCGGTGGACGCAACCGCAGCGTGACGCAGGCCACGAAAACACTGAAGTGTAAGGGGCGGGGGGCAGCTTCTTTTCTGCAATGACAGCCGCAACGATAGCGCCACAACGCAACCATCTTAATAGAGATACACACCGAAGCGTGCGGGGAGCAACAGCTCAGACCAAACGTCGAGCCGCGCACACATATAGCGAAATATTTCACTAGGTTTAGTATTATTGTAACGCACTTCACAAAGAATGCCCAAAAACCGAAAATGTTTTTAAGTGATTGATCTTGCACCGCTTCACGCGCGCGGTCGCGGCCATTGGGCCACGGCGGGTAGAGTATCTTGATCGGTGGAAATTCAGGTGGCGGCATTGAAGAGCGCAATCT